>NZ_CALEVF010000100.1 GCF_937920395.1 uncultured Clostridium sp.
CACTCCCTTTAAATTTAGTATGTGTAATAGTTGAATAAATAATGTAATTATTTTTCTAACATATTTTTATAAATTTCATAATATTTTTCCCAAAAATTTTCTATAGTGAAATTATTAATAACTATATTATATAAACTTTTTCCTTTTACATTTAAATAACTCTTATCTAAATATGCCGCTCTCATAGCCATATAAATATGTGTATTATCTTTATCTGTTATTTTATATCCACTATTTTCATCTAATATACACTCAAGATCACCTACTTGCGTATAAATCAATGGTTTTTTTACAATTCCTGATTCTAAAACCGTTAACGGTGGTGCTCCACCCTCACTTAATGAAGCTAAAATACTTATATTAGATGCATTTAAATAGTCTAGCGGATTAGAAACATTTCCTACCATAATAACACTATTTTCTAATTTTAACTTAATAATTAAACTTTCTAGTTCTAATTGAAGCTCTCCACCACCAACTAGTAATAATTTCATATCATTAAATTCAAGAATTAATTTCCCAAAAGCTAAAATAACTTCTCTATGGTTTTTTATGGGATGTAATCTTGCAACCATAACATATATAAACTCATTATCTTTTATTTTTAAACTATTCTTTATATCTTTCGCAGAAGTTCCAATAATACAACTTTTTATATCTATACCATTGTTTACAACTGAAATTTTTCCTTTTATTCCCTTATCTTCGAGTAAAGTCTTCAAATTATTTGATACGCAAATATAATTATCAAAACTCTTTAAACCCCTAATGCTTAAGGGTGTAAATATAAAATATTTCAACTTATTATTAAGAAAATCATATCTAAAATCACTATGAACTACTGCTACCGTTGGTACATTTAATTTATTTTTTAAAATTAAATGTACTAGAAAGGGTTTTGCTCCATGGAAATTAACTATACTTATTGAATTTTGATTTATAAACTTTACAAGTTCTATATTGTAAAGTTTCTTACTAAAAAGTTTATAACTAACTCCCAATTCCTTAGCTTTCAAGTATAATGGACCCTCACCTAGAAGACCAATTATATTTTCAAATTTTTTGTTTGATTTGTCACATATATTTAATACGTGTTTCCCACCACCACCATTATCATTACCTGATATAATATGTAATATTTTAATATTTATCCCTCCCATTATTTATCTAAAACAAAGAATAATTACTCTTTTTTGTTGTTATATTTAATTACCATTATGATGAATTTAGGTATAGATGCTAACCTCTTAATTCTAAATGGCTCCTTTATAACTCGGTATAACCATTCCATGCCTATTTTTATCATCCATTTAGGTGCACGTTTAACATTACCCGCAATAATATCAAAACTTCCCCCAACACCCATATATATTTCACAAGGAAGTCTATCCATATATTTTGCTATAAATAACTCTTGCCTTGGACATCCCATTGCAACAAATAATACTTTAGGATTTACTAATTGTATTTCTTTTAATACTTCTTCACAATTATCTAATTCAAAATATCCATCATGACTACCAAGTATATTCAATTTGTGATACTTAGTTCTTAACTTTATATTACACATATCAACTGTTTCTTTTGTTGATCCTAATAGATATATACCTTTATTATCTTTTTCACATTTTTTCACTATATTATCCATGACTTCTACACCCGCAAGTTTTTCCTTAACAGGATTTCCTACAATTTTTGAGCATATTACTGTTCCAATCCCATCTGGAATAATAATTGAATTTTCACTTGTAAAATTTTCAAGCAAAACAGTATTCTTAAGTCCACTAAGGAGAACTTCTGGATTTCCTGAAATAATATGTACTTTTTCAAAATTGTCTATACATTTAAATAATTCTCCCATATTATCATTGAAAATTTTATATTGCAAAATTTTTGTTATCATAAATTCCTCCAAGCAACCTGCCTATAGCAGATCTCATATTAAGTCACTTTAATACTAGTAAGCACCATCTTTCTTAAATACAGACACCAGTGTTAATAATATTATTTTTATATCTAAAAAAACTGAAAAATCTTTAATATAGTTAAGATCATAGGTAACCGTTTTTCCTAGTTCAATTTCACCTCTACCACTAATCTGTGCAAGTCCAGTTATTCCTGGCAAAACTAGAAGTCTTTGATAATAACTTTTAGGATAATATTTAACCACTTCTGGTATTTCAGGTCTAGGTCCTACAAGACTCATATTGCCAAATAAAACATTAAAAAGTTGAGGTATCTCATCTAAACTATTACGTCTCAAAAAATTACCCACCTTAGTTACCCTACTATCTAACTTACTTTGAAACACAAAATTTTCAAGATCATCTGGATTAATGTTAAGTTGCCTTTTACTCTCAGCTTGAATTATCATAGTTCTAAATTTATAAATAGTAAACTTTTCTCCATTTTTTCCAACTCTAACTTGCTTAAATATAGTTGCACCTTTTGAATCTGTTTTAATAGCAAGAATGATAATTAAATATATTGGTGACAATATAATTATCCCAATAAAAGATAATACAATATCCATTAACCGCTTAATTACAAATTGGAATTTCTTATTCTCAATATGTGTACTCTTGTCTATAGTTATCATTTTACTTTTATTCACACCTTACCCCTACTTTCTCATAACCATTTAAACACTTTTACATTTGTAGTTTCTTTGATAATGTTTATTTTAATTAATTTCTGATGAATTTAATAAACTTTCTGCTGTCGCTATTAGCAACCAAAAATATGTAGTAGCCATAGGTACAAAAAATAGATTGTCTGATATATTCATAAAGAAAAATGCTATCATTGATGCAAATGCACCCATATAAAAGGCTTTTATAAATTTATCATCTGTTGTAATAAATAGTTTTTTCACTCTAAAAAGTGATGTTACTAAAACTGCTAAAAAAGATACTATTCCTACTATACCCAATTCACTCTCGATCTTCAAATAAGAATTATGAGCAGGATATCTCTTGTAAGCATTATAACTTAGTCCCTTATATTTACTTACATATTCATTATATCGACTAATAAAATTACCATTACCTACTCCTAAAATTGGATGTTCTTTAATCATCATCATTGCAGTTTTCCACAATTTTACTCTAGATGCATTTTGTGAAACATTTGTTAAATCCTTAACTCTATCAAATACAGATGGCATAAATAAAGTTAAAATCCCTATACTACCAAAAGCTATAATTAATTTATAACTATAAATCACGCATAATACCACTGCACCTAAACAAACTCCTAATTGCGCATTTCTAGAATATGTCATAATTATATTCGCAAATAATAAAATTGATATTATCCCATACATACTCTTAATCTTTTTATTTTTTTCATATATTGTAAGCATTACCACTGGAAATATAATTAGAATAAGAAAGGCAGAATAAGCGTTAGGATTAAACATTGTTCCTGCAATTTTAACCACACTATATCCTGAAGAATACTTTTCTACAAATTTTTTATCTAATCCAATTTTTGTAAAATATTGGATTATACCAAAAATGCTCAAAATTACTGCTGTAAATATATAGCATTTTAATAAATTCTTCACTAACTTGGATGTGTTGAATTCATATTTAATTACAAAAAATATAAATACATAAGTTGAAAATCTTGCACTTTCGGCTAATGCAAGTTTCTTTTCTAATGCATAGAAAGTGGATAATAACATTATTCCAAGTAATATTAATATACAAATACT
>NZ_CALEVF010000101.1 GCF_937920395.1 uncultured Clostridium sp.
AACTAAATTCTTTGACAGGTGCATTTTCAGCTGGTAATAGTGTATATCTTCAGGGCGGACATCATGAATTTGTTTTTGGAAATCCTGATGAGCAAGTTGTAATTAAAAAACTACGTAAAATTGCAAGTGCTATGGAAATGGTTAAAAAGCTAAATAATCTTATAATTGGAGTTGTGGGATCTCAACCAGCAGGGTTCGGATTTGGTGCAGTAGATGAAGCAAAACTTGCTGGAACTCTTGGAACTAGAATTGCTCAAATTGAGGCATCCGGGATAATGAGTAAAGCTACTGCATTAAGTGTTGAAGAAATTGCACCGGCACTTAAAGAATTGAAAAGTCGTACGAAAGGCTGGGAAGCAATGCCAGCAGAAAATTTAGAGAAATATGCACGCTTAAGTACAGCTTATAAATTATTTGTAAAAGAATCTGGAGCTGGAGCAATAGCTTCTCGTTGTTGGCCAGATTTCTTTGTTGGATTTGGTGCACCTGTTTGTGCAGTACTTTCCATGCTAAATGATAATGGAATTGCATCTTCTTGTGAAACAGATATAGGTGGAGCTATAAGTATGTTTATAGGTGCTGGGCTTACTGGCGAAGCTACTTACTTTGGAGATCCTGTAGCAATTGACGAAAAATGTGACAGTATTGTTTATTGGCATTGTGGAGCTGGAGCAAGTTGCCTTGCAAGTAAGAGTGAGGGAGCAAAATTAGGGGTACATCCAAATCGTCAAATTGGACCAACTATGGAATTTGGATTAAAAGGTGGTCCCGTTACAGTTTTACGTTTAGGAAAAGATAAAGATGGCTTCCGCATGTTCATTTATAAAGGAGAAGCATTAGATGAACCACAAAAATTCTTCGGTACTTCGGTAACTGTTAAGCCGGAAGGTGGAAATGCTGCAAGTAAAGTGGCACAGTTCGTAAAGGATGGTTGGGAACCACATTTTGTTGTTGCATATGGTGATGTGATAGAAGAAGTTAAAACTATGTGCGGATTCCTGGGCATAAAAGTTTGGGAATATTAAGAGTAATTTAAATCAAATTGTATATAAGGGAGAGGAATATAATGAATTTAAAAGAACTTATAAAAATTAATGATCATATAGAAATAAAAGATATTCATAATGATGCTTTTGTAAAGTATGGTAAAATATTAGAAGATTACAATTTTGATGAATTGATACAATACATGGAAAAAGAAACAGTTATATCAGCGAGTGGGAATACTTATATAGCTTCAGTTAATGAAATGGAAAAAACTAAAGTAAGAGAAAGATTAGAAAATGAATTTTATGGTGAAATGCCAATAGAAATAGGATATTGTAACGGCCCAAATTCAACTTTAAATGGACTGGAATATCATATTGGCAGTGAAATAGACGTAGCTGTTACAGATATGGTATTGCTTCTTGGAGTACTTCAAGATGTAAAGCAAAACAAATATGATGCTAGCAAAGTCGAAGCGTTCTTTGTGAAAAAAGGAACGGCTATACAAATATATGAGACAACACTTCATTTTGGACCTTGTAAGGTAGAAGAAGAAGGATTCAAATGTATAGTAATATTACCTAAAGGAACTAATGAGCCTTTAAAATCAGATATATCAAAATATAAGGATGTACTTTTATTTGCAAGAAATAAATGGCTATTAGCACACCCTGATAGAAAGCCTCTAATGGAAAAAGGAGCCTATGCTGGAATAGTTGGTGAAAATATTGAAATAAAGATTAAATAGTGATTTGATAGAGAGTGGCACAAATTATAGGTAGAAGCTTTGGAAATATAGAAAACAGGGAGGTAATTATGAAACTTGTTCAGAGAAAAAATGGGTTTAGCATTCTTGTTAATGGAAAGGAAATAATTGAACATAGTATTGAAAATCCATGCATATATGTGGGAAAAGGGAAAGGTAGCTATGATATGTTTCGCGGAAATTTTAAAGTTAAAGATTATATCTGCGAAAAAATAGCTTTAAACGATTTTGAGATATTAGTAGAAAATAGTGGAGTAATAGTTACTTTTTCAAAGGGTGGACTTAATGTTATAAAGGCATTATTTATAGAAGAAGACGGAAGAACTGTTGTAAAATTTTTAGAAAATCCAAATAATTTTAATAGATTTTGGCTTAGGTTAAAAGCGGAAAAAGAAGAGCACATATACGGATGTGGAGAACAATTTTCAGATTTTGATTTAAGGGGAAAAAATTACCCATTATGGACTTCAGAACAAGGTGTTGGAAGAAATAAAAATACTTACACAACATTTATGGCAGAGAGTATGGATCAAGCTGGTGGGGATTATTATACTACTTTCTTTCCAGAGCCAACATTTATTTCAACTAGAAAATATTATTGTCACATAAATAACAGTGCTTATATGGATTTTGATTTTGGTCATGAAAATTTTCATGAACTACAAATATGGGATATGCCAGAAGAAATAATATTTGAGACTGGAGAAACATATCTGGATTTAGTATGCAAATTAACAGCACTACTTGGAAGACAACCAGAACTCCCTGAATGGGTATACAAAGGAGTATGGCTTGGAATTCAAGGTGGAACTGAAGTAGCACTTAAGAAATTAGAAAATGTTCTAGAAAAGGGAGTGAAAGTAAGTGGTATATGGGCTCAGGATTGGGAAGGAATAAGAATGACTTCCTTTGGAAAGAGACTTATGTGGAACTGGGTATGGGATAAAAAATTATATCCAGGGCTTAAAGAGGAAATTAAAAAACTAAGAGAAAGAGGAATAAGAGTTCTTGGATATATAAATCCTTATGTTGCTATTGAGGGCAGTCTATTTAAAGAAGCTAGTGAAAAAGGGTATTTAGCTAAAAATAAAGAAGGAAAAGATTATTTGGTGGAATTCGGTGAATTTTATGCTGGTGTAGTAGATTTCACTATACCTAAAGCTTGCGTTTGGTATAAAGAAGTAATTAAAAAGGAAATGATTGAATTTGGGCTTTCGGGATGGATGGCGGATTTTGGAGAATATTTACCAACGGATGTTGTTTTAAATAATGGAGTAAGTGCTGAAATAATGCATAATGCATGGCCAGCAATGTGGGCTCAAATAAATAGAGAAGCAATTGAAGAAGCTGGCAAACTGGACGATGTTACTTTCTTTATGAGAGCAGGAGGTACTGGAAGTCAGAAATATAGCACAATGATGTGGGCAGGAGATCAAAATGTCGATTGGAGTTTGGATGATGGATTAGCATCTGTAATTCCTGCAGCATTATCGCTTGGAATGACAGGATGTGGACTACATCATAGTGATATCGGTGGATACACTACACTATTTGAAATGAAAAGAACAAAAGAATTATTTATGAGATGGGCTGAGATGGCGGCATTTACACCAGTGATGAGAACTCATGAGGGAAATAGACCAGAGGCTAATTGGCAATTTGATTCAGATGATGACACAATATATCATTTTGCAAAAATGAGTATGGTATATACAACTCTTGCTCCCTATACAAAAGAGCTTGTAAAAGAAAATTCAAATAAAGGTATACCTGTGCAGAGACCACTATTTATGCACTATGAAAATGATGAGAGATCCTATAGTATTAAATATGAATATTTATATGGAAGAGATATATTGGTTGCTCCTGTTTATGAACCAGGAAAAACAAAATGGAATGTATACTTACCAGAAGATAAATGGGTACATTTATGGACAGGAAAAGAGTATAACGGTGGAGATATAGAAGTTTCAGTACCTCTTGGGCAGCCAGCAGTATTTTACAGAAAGGAATCAGACCATGTAGAACTATTTAAAAAGACAGGGGAAGTTAAACATATGGGTTTTTAGTATGTAAAATTAATAAGGAAGGAGGGAAAGCATGAAAAAAATTGCAATAGGTCAAGCGGGAGGACCAACCGCTGTAATTAACACTAGTTTAGTAGGTTTTGTAGAAAGTTCCATAAAGAACAATTTACTATATGGTGTGTTAAATGGATATGAAGGTTTAGTAAAAGATAACTTAATAGAAATTAAAGATGAAACTCTAGACTTAGTAAAAAAACATAAATATATTCCAGGAGCATGTTTAGGTTCAGGGCGTTATCAATTAACAGATGAAAAAATAGAAATTGCTGTTAATAATTTAAAAAAGAATGATATTAATGCTCTTGTGTTTATTGGAGGAAATGGTACTATGGCGGCACTCCAAAAAATTAAAAATATTGCTGATGGAATTGGTTATGAGCTTCAAGTTATAGGGATACCTAAAACTGTTGATAACGATTTAGGTATGACAGATCATGCACCTGGATTTGCAAGTGCAGCTAAATTTGTTGCTTTCTCTGCTAGGGATATAAGTAAAGATTTAGAGGCTATGAAAAATTTTGAACAAGTAAGAATAATTGAAACTATGGGACGTAATGCAGGATGGTTAGCTGCCGCCAGTGGACTGCTAAAAGAATCTGAAGAGGAAGGTCCTCATATAATTTACTTACCAGAAACAAAATTTCACACCGAAGAATTTTTGGATGATGTTAAAAGTCTAGTAAAAGAATATGGAACAGCAACAATAGTTGTTAGTGAAGGTATTAAGTTAGATAATGAAAATAACATTCAAAAGGCAGTAGTAAATGGGCGAGTAGTTTTAGGTGGAGTTTCAAAAAGATTAGAGGATATAGTTAAAGAAAATCTAGGATTCTCTGCCAGAGGAGAAAATTTAGGAATGAATCAAAGAAGTTTCTCTTTAGCAACTTCATCTCGAGATAGAATAGAAGCTTATGATGTTGGAAAAAAGGCATCAGAACTAATAGATAACAATGAAACAAACGTTATGGTTACTATTCAAAATAGCGATATAAAAGGATATGACTACCATCTAGAGAGTTGCCTTCTTGATAAAGTAACTAGTTTAGGTGAGAAAGCACTTCCATACGAATTTATTAAGAATCCTCAAAAATATTATGAATGGCTAAGGCCTTTGATTGGAGGTGATCTTTCACCATATCCTTCATTACCTTGCGTAAAAACAAATTACGCAAAACAATGTTGTAGATTTAAGTAATAATGTGAAGTTATATATTTTAAAAATAAAATTTAAAAGAAAGAAAGGAATGTGTTAATATGCCATACGTATCAGGTAAAAAATTAATTATGAATGCATGGGAAAA
>NZ_CALEVF010000102.1 GCF_937920395.1 uncultured Clostridium sp.
TATAATTGTAAAGCCTTGAAGTCACTTGACTACAAGGTTATGCAATTAACTAAATGAAACAATATATTAGGAGGCATACATGTTTTCCTTCAAAAGTAAATTGGATCCTTCGCTTAAACACGCTTTATTAAATCATCTATATGACAACTATAGAGTAATAATACATTATAAATCTCTTGAAAATAAAACAATTAATAAAATAAAATCATTGAAATGTGATATTATACGCCATATTACCTCTATAAATTGTATTTGTGCTATTTTAACCCCAAGTGTTATAGATAGGATGATCGAATATCCACAGGTAACATATATAACTTTTGATTCTTATGCACATTTATGTGGCAGTAGTATACTGGCTTCTAACGGTATATCATTTCAAAGCAATTATGACTTAACAGGAAATGGTATTGGTATTGGAATAATTGATAGCGGTGTATATCCACATTGCGACTTGTTAAATCCTAATAATAAGATTAAGAAGTTTATAGACGTAGTAAATAATTTAAACTATCCTTATGATGATAATGGTCATGGCACCTTTATGAGTGGACTTATTTGTGGTAGTGGTTATGGCTCAAAGGGTATGTACAAAGGGGTTGCAAAAAATAGCCATCTTTATTCTATTAAGGCATTCAATAAGCTTGGTAAAGGGTTTATATCTGATATTCTATTTTCACTTGAAACTCTTATTAATGAAAGTAACGATTTCAATATTAAAATTATTTGTCTTCCTTTTGAAACCCTAGAAACTAATGAATTTGTGCTTTCTTTATTCTCTAAACTTTTCGATTTAGCAGTATTAAAAGGTCTTGTTGTTATAGTTCCCAGTGGCAGCAATAAAAGTGTTAAGAGTTCAATACGTGGTATCGCTACCCTTGATAACTGTATAACTGTAGGTGGATACAGTAGCATAGGGTCTCCTATCATATATGAGTATTCATCATGTGGCCCTTTCCATAAACTTGATAAACCAAATTTAATTGCTGCCTGCGTTGATATTTGTTCATTGATATCTGACACAGAATTTATATCTGAAAAAAACAGTATAAAACTTTATCCTTGTGGCATTACTAACTTATATACCACTTACACTGGGACTTCATGCTCTGCTGCCTTTGTATGCGGTATATGTGCTCTTCTCTATGAAAACAATAAGGATTTAAGTTTCAAAGATACATTGGCATTACTAAAGGTTTCTTCAAATCTAATAAATTTTCCAAAATATATGCAAGGTGCAGGAATTATAGATTTGGAAAAATTATTACCTTAAATTATTACTATATATTATATAAATATTGCTTAAACTAAAATATATGGTGTATAATATAGATATTATATAATATCTATAATTAATTAAAAATGATTATTCCCGTTCAAGCAAAAAAATTCACTATTACTAATCAACATTTCTAAGGGTATGATCATTGTATCGTACTACCCTTAAACTATTAGGAGGATTATTATGATAAGCGAAAGATTATTCACTGAACTAAACAAACAAATGAATTTTGAATTTTACTCTGCACACCTTTATTTAGCTATGGCTGCTTATTGCCGCTGCTGAGGATTTCGATGGATTTTCTAATTTTTTCAAAGTACAAGCTGAAGAGGAAAAATTCCATGCTATGAAATTTTATAATTATATAAATGAGATGAATGGGCGTGTAACTCTAGAAGGGATGCCTAATCCTCAAAATGATTACAAATCTCTACTTGATTCTTTTAAAATTGCATATGCACACGAGAAAATTGTAACAAGTAAAATTTATGCCCTTACTGACATTGCAACAGATGAAAGAGAACATGCAACTATAAGCTTACTTAAATGGTTTATTGATGAGCAAGTGGAAGAAGAAGCTACTTTTAACGGTCTTATAAAAAGACTTGGACGAATTAATGATGATCCAACAAGTATCTATATGTTAGATAATGAACTAGCAACAAGAGTTTTTGTTCCACCCGTTACTAAATAATTTATATATTAATAAAATAACATATATTGGATGCAATCATAATTTAGACATAAAAAAACAGGTATATATACCTGTTTTTTTATGTCTAGACCTATTTTTTTATCTATCTTATATAAATGAACTAAATTTTGCCCTTACAATAATATAAATCAATTATGTTATAATAATTCTCTCCTAAGCAAGTCTAGTAGTTGCTTAGTCGCTCTCGCGCGAACCTTCCCCCTATCACCTGACAATTTAAGCATCTTAGTTTTAACTTCACCATTAATATATAATCCTACATATACAAGCCCTACCGGTTTCTTCTCACTTCCACCACCTGGTCCCGCAATACCTGTTGTTGAAAGTCCGATGCTAGTACCTGCTGTCTTTGCTATTCCACTGGCCATTTCTGCTGCAACTTCACTACTTACTGCACCATACTTATCTAAAGTTTCTTTTTTAACTCCTAATCTATTAATTTTAGCATCATTAGTATAAGTTACTGCTCCCTCCATAAACACCGACGATATCCCTGGATAATTTATAAGTGTTGATGCAACCATTCCTCCTGTACAAGACTCAGCTGTTGCTATTGTTAACTTTTTATTAACTAACATTTCACAAAGTACACTTTCTAAAGTTACATCACCCTCACCATAAATGTTATCATTACCAAGTCTACTACGTATTTTAGCTTCCATAGGCTCCATAAGTTTTATGCCTTCATCATAACTATTAGCCTTTGATGTAATTCTAAATGTTACTTCTCCTTCTTTAGCATAAGGGGCAACAGTTGGGTTCGTTTGTGTGTCCAATATATCTTCTATCATTTCTGCAGCGCTACTCTCACCCACTCCGATAACTCTTAGCACCTTTGAAACTAATACCCCTTGCTCAAATTTTCTAAGATATGGAACCACACTTTCCTCAAACATAGGTTTCATTTCAAAGGGTGGTCCAGGTAAAAGTGCAACAATCTTTTTGTTTTCTTCTATTATGCATCCCGGTGCTGTACCATTATTGTTCGGAAGTATTACCGCATCTACCGGAAAATATGCCTGTTTCTTATTACTTTCTACCATTACTCTATCGGTCTTTTTAAAATAATCCTCGATGATTTTTAAAGAAGCTTCATGAACTACACTTTTCTTACCAAAATACTCAAAAGCTACCTCCTTAGTTAAATCATCTTTTGTAGGTCCAAGACCACCAGTAGTTATAACTAAATCAGCTCTACTAAACGCTAATATATATGCCTCTAAAAGTCTTTGTGGATTATCTCCAACTACTGACTGATGGTACACTGCTATTCCGAGATCTGCCAATCTCTTAGCAATATATTGAGCATTTGTATTTACTATATCTCCTAGTAATATTTCTGAACCCACCGCTAGTATTTCCGCTTTCATAATTTCTCCTCCTATAGGTGTCACCCAAATAGCAGGTGACATCTAAATATTTTTATAATTTAATATCCTTTTTTTAAATCTACAACATTTACCAACTTATCACTAATTATATATCTTTTCATATTTTCATATATAGTCTCAAACCTTCGCTCATTTCTCATCTGGGAAATCCATGAATTATGAGATGTTAATATAATATTATCTAATTCCCAAAGCTCACTATTTTCTTTTAATGGTTCTTCTTCATATACATCTATAGCAGCACCAGCTAGTTTACCATTTTTTAAGTTTTTTATCAGACATGCCTCATCTACAATATTTCCTCTAGCTACATTTATAAAGAAAGTTCCATTTTTCATTGAATTAAATATCTCCGCATTGATTAAATGATATGTGGATTTAGTATATGGAACGGTTACTACAACAATATCACATAAATTTATCATTTCACGAAGTGAACCCATGTCATAACATTTATCAAAATACTCAGCATCATGACCACTTGTATTTACACCTATGATAGTTACCCCAAAGCCACAAAATCTCTTAGCCGCTTCAGTAGCTATTGTGCCCGTACCTATAAATCCTATAGTTTTACCATATAGTTCAAGAATACTTGTATCCATTTTCCATTTTTTGCTTTCTTGGTTCTTATACAATTTTTTACTATTCTTTAGCATCTCAAGGGTTTTTAACACAATCCACTCCCCCATTGGAATACTATATCCACCTTTGTTGTTTGTAATTATAATAGAAGTACTTTTAACATACTCAACTGGCAATTGATCAATGCCAATGCTAGATAATTGAATCCACTTTAATTTTTTCATTTTCCTTATATCAAGAGTCTTAAACGGGTCATAACAAACTAAAACTTCAATATCTTCAAGTTCTTCACTATACGTCAAGTTTTCCTCTGAAATAACCTTTATATCATATCCAAAAGCTTCTACATCTTTCCTTTTCTCTCCTCCGTAGTTAGATGTGAAAAGTGCTTTAATAGCCATTCATACCCTCCTTTTAAGAAAAGATGCCACTTGCCACGTTGTCAGCACCATTTCTTTGAAAAAAAAGGTGCCAAAAGGCACCTTATTTAAATACATTTACTAAGTTTGTGAATATGTCTTTATTATCTTTAATTTTCGTTTCATTTCCGAGTACACAGAAACAATCTTCTTTTATAATATCAGAAAGCAATGTTTTAAATGACTTAATATCATCAGCATTTGTATTTAATACTTCTTCTCGTTCCTTCTGTCTTTGCTCCTGCGTGATACCTCTTATATAATATGCAGTAGCACGTTCACCCTTCATAGAAGGTGTTAATGGTGAATCGAGATCACTAATTGTACCTATAATATATTTAGTCATTTCCCTATCGGATGCTTCAAAGTTTTGTATATACTCACATATTCCATCATATGCTGTTAAAGTTTCTTTGATATTTGGATCCCTATAAGATACAAACACTATGTTACCGCTTCTAGCTATATTGGCAAATCCACCATAGGCTCCACCTTGTACACGAACTCTGTTCCATAAGTAGTCAAGACTCGCTATAGTCTTAAGTACTAGCATCTTACCAGAATAAGAATAACCCTTCTTAATGAAGTTATAACCTTTAGCTACATATTGAACATCTGACGAAGTAAGTAACCCCTCATTATCTTTGCTTAAATCAAAATCATATTTTGTATCTGTTAATTTTTCAGTTTCTAAGATATTTATAACTTTTGGTAATTCGCGGGCAAATGATGTATATATATCTTTTTCCCCTGTTACACTTACAATAATATTATTTTTATTGAATATAAGTTTTGAAACCTTATTTAAATTTTTTATAATTTCATCTGCTTTATTATCAAAATCTGTTTCAATTTCATTTAAAAATTTATAAAATGTTATTCCTGTTGTTTTTTCTATATAAGCTGCGGCTGGAGAAAAATAAGAAGTAAGTCTTCCAGCTGCTACCATATGTCCCCTATCAAGAATTTTCATTTCATACCTTGATTTTAATTGTTGAATTAACTCCTTCAAACGTTTCTTTTCATTAAATTTAGTAAGACTAATTATTTCTGCAATAATATCAAATAATTTAGGAATACTAGAAATTAATGCTTTAGATTTTAATACTAACTTAGGATTATATTTTTCAAAATTTTCATTTTCACCATATACATCTGTAGTAAAATGAATACCCCCTGTATGAATATTTACCTCATTAGATAAATCAGAATAATTGGTATTTTGTGTACTTACTCTTCCTAAAATAGTTGATAATAATGTTACATAAGGTATTAACTCTAAATCTACTTTTTTAGCATCAAATAATATATCTATATAAGCAATTTTATTAGTAAAAATATTGTGAGATAAAACTTTTACTCCCTCCTCATCTTTTACTTCTAAAGGTAAATGTTCTACCGTTTTTTCAATATCTGAGAGTTCAAGTAAAGGAATAGTTTCAAGAACTTCCACGGAGTCTGGTGTCATTTGCCTTTCCTTAAGATCCTTTGTACTCTTAACAATTGCTTGTATTTGTTTTTCTGAGAGACCTTCTTTGTATTTTTTTAATTTTTCTTCTGTTAGCTTAGCTTTCTGCTCTGCAAGGCCTTTTTTACCATTCAAAATAACCATGGAACTATGGTTATTATTAATAAGATACTTCTCTATAAGTTCTTCAAAATAATTTGTTGTTAGTGCTAATTTTATTTTACTTAAATAACTTTCATATTCTAAATGCATAGTAGGATCCTTGTCATAAAGCCAACTATCCATACTAGTTATATAATAGAATAGACCTTTTGGAAAACCTCCTAAATCAGCTTCACGTAACTTAAATTCAGTAATATTTATACATGCCTCTATTAGTTTCTTATCTATTCCATTTTTAACTAAATTCTTTAAAGTTGTAAATACAACCTCTTTGAATTTTTCTTTTTCACTTTCATTAGAATTTTTTACTACTATACTAAACACAGGCTGTAATATACTATTATCAAAACTTCCAAATACATCTTTACCAATCTCTGCATCCACAAGTGCTTTCTTTAAAGGCGCTGCAGCACTTTCTAATAACAAATATTCTAAAATTTCAAGAGCTAAATGCATTTCTGGATGACTAACGTTATCTCCTGATACAAAATTCAAGCTTAAAAATGTTTTTCCTTTTTCATCATCATCACAAGAAATAGGATAATCCATCTTGACTTCTTTCATTTTACTAAATGGTTTTTGTAGTTTAATTGCTGATTCAATCTGGATTTTATCGAAATTATTTAAATATTTCTCACTTATGAATTGTAACTGCTCATCAATGTTTCCATCTCCATATAAAAATATATAACTATTTGATGGATGATAGTATTTTTTATGAAACTCTGTAAATTCTTTTTGAGTTAAATCTGGTATAAATTCTGGATCTCCTCCTGACTCTACGCCGTAAGAGGTGTCTGGGAATAAAGATTCCTGAATCTTACGCATAAGGGATCCTTCCGGAGATGAAAATACCCCTTTCATTTCATTGTAAACTACACCTTTGTATGTTAGTTTATCTTCCTTGTTTTCTAATTCATAATGCCAACCTTCTTGCATTAATATTTCTGGCTTAGAGTATAAATTCGGATAAAAAACAGCATCCAAATACACATCCATAAGATTAATAAAATCTTTTTCATTTTTACTCGCTAAAGGATATATTGTTTTATCAGAAAAAGTCATAGCATTTAGAAATGTATTTAAAGACCCTTTTATTAATTCAACAAAAGGCTCCTTTGTAGGAAACTTTCTAGAACCACAAAGCACTGAATGTTCTAATATATGTGGAAGTCCATTATTATTTTTAGGTGGTGTTCTAAATCCTATAGAAAAAACCTTATTATCATCATCATTTTCTATATGAAGTAATCTAGCTCCACTTTTCACATGTTCAAATACTCTTGTTATTGAATTTAACTCTTCTATATTTTTTTCTTCAATTAACTTAAATCCGTGATATATACTGCCAATTTTAAATATCATTTTTCTCCTCCTAATACTTTCTTTGAAAACATAAACATCTTATTAAGTGTTTTATCTTGTGTGAACTTTTAAATTTAAGTGCATTTCATATTATATGAATGAAAATCATTAAATGAACATAATTCTTTTGGCATAACTAATTACAAATATGATATGGATATGACAAGTATGCCATACTCTTAATATTTCACTATTAGAATTACTTTATTATGTTAATTATACACCATTTTATTCCACACTGCTAACAACATAATTTATTTTATATATCTATCTTTTCTCATTTTTATTTAGTCTATACTATGCATAATATACCAATAAAATATGTAATCTTATTTTTTTATATACACTGTTAAATTTTCCTACTAAAATGGTATTTAGGATACTATTGTTAAATGCATAAATATATATAGAAACAATAATACTATATTTATAAAGTTCATATTATTTTATTAATAAATCTACGCAAGTAGTGATTAAGGGGGGTACTTACTTGACTTACGAATATAAAAATTTTAAGTTAAACGCTATAGTTTTGGGCCATGATCTAATAAATATTATCCCTATACATGAGCAAATGATTATTGAGCTTACTGAATCTCCAGCAACTGGATATTGTTGGTACTACACCACGTCTGATCCTTCTATTATATTATTGGAAGAAAAAAGAATATTCGATTTTAATAAACCTAATATTATAGGAGGAACCAAGCAGATTCTATGGAAATTTAAAGGTCTGAATTGTGGAGAATGTAAAATACTCTTTTCTTATTATAAAAGTTGGAAAAAAGAGTCTTGCCCCTTAGATGAATTCACATATATAGTGAAAGTAGAGTAGTCTAGGTCACTATATTACTATAAATTATCAAAAAATAAAAATGAGAGTCAACCATATTTAATGTAGACTCTCATTGTAAATTATTATTTGTATAATGATGATTAAGTTAATATCCCATAACCTGTTTGAGTAACAAGTATTGTATGTTCCCATTGAGATGACAATGAACC
>NZ_CALEVF010000103.1 GCF_937920395.1 uncultured Clostridium sp.
TAATCATAATTGCAGTCCAACCTATTAGCTGAAGTATATTTAAAATTGAAAATAAGTATGTACTATATACTCCAAAAGAAATATTAGTAGAAGTCATTGAGGGCACCTTTTCACGAGTTCCAATAATGCCTCCAAGCACTAATATTCCCGTGCCTATCAAATGTCCTACAAGTATTACGATTATTCCTACTTTAAATCCTAAGGGTGCAATTAATCCACCAGTCATTATTTCAGCAATAGATACCGCAGCTCCAAACCACAAAAATACAAAGGTCCAAAATCCTAATTTCTCTTTATCCTTAATCATTAGCCATTCCCGCTTTTTTATATAATTCGTAAAAATGGTTTGTTGGTCCAACTCCATGCCCAATATCCAAAGAATGTTTAATAGCAATTGTTATATATTCCTTTGATTTTTGTATTGATTCTTTCATGTTAAAACCCAGTGCCAAATTTGCTGCAATAGCAGATGATAAAGTGCACCCCGTGCCATGAGTGTTTTTTGTATTTATTCTGCCTGACGTAAAATTTATGATATCAAATCCATCATAAAATACATCTATAGCATCACCCTTCATATGTCCACCTTTTAAAAGTATATTTTTGCATCCTAATTTATAAATTTCTTTTGTAGCATTTTCCATATCTTCTACTGTTTTTATATCCTGGAAATCTGAATTTACTTCACGAAGTATTTCTTCAGCCTCTGGTACATTAGGTGTTATAAGTGATGCAAGAGGTATAAGTTTTTTAATTAAAGCTGATTTTGAATCTGGCTTTAGAAGCGAATAACCACTTTTTGATATCATTACAGGATCAAGTACTATATTTTTAGGCTTGTACAATTGTAACTTCTCCGTTATGGCATCAATAGTAGAAATTTTAGATACCATACCAATTTTAACAGCATCTACAATTATATCTGTGAAAATGGCATCAATTTGTGCCTTTATGATTTCTGCGTCTAGATCCCGAACTTCAAAAACTCCCATAGTATTCTGCGCTGTTATGGCTGTTATGACACTCATTGCATATACGCCATTTGCGCTTAAGCTTTTTAAATCTGCTTGAATACCTGCACCTCCACAACTATCGGAACCTGCTATAGTTAAAACTTTTTTCATGTTATTTTCCTCCTGTATTTTTCTGTTTTAGATTTCTCTATTTAAATTAGTAAGTTTTTTAAAATCTATTACTCTAAGAATTAAAAATGCAATTAGACTTCCTCCAATAGTACTTATTAAAAATGGTGCTACAAAAAACAATGCACCCACTTTTTTGCCCATTATAATATTAGCAATTGGAAATGCTAATATTCCTCCAATGATTCCTGTTCCAAATATCTCTCCGACTACTGCTAGTAGATTCATTTTAGTTTTCTTATATAATATTCCAGCTAAAATTACCCCGACCATACTTCCAGGAAATGCCAAAAGCGAACCTGTTCCTAAAATATTTCTTAGTAAAGATATACAAAAGGCTATTGCTACGCCATATCCAGGGCCTAATAATACAGCTGATATAACATTAATTGTAGACTGAACCGGAAAGCATCTTGCTACCCCAACCGGTATAAATATGATATTACCAGCTATTACGCCAATAGCTATTAAAAGTGATGAAATAGTTAACTTTTTAGTCTTCATGCATCGACACTCCCTTATCTTATATAATCAAAAGGAATAAACTCTAAATAAACTAGCGTAAATAGTGTGCTGCATAACTAAAAAAACACAAATCCAAAGGATTTGTGTTTTTTTAACGTGATATATAATAATTCATATATAATACACCAATAAACAACTTCCTACGCTGGCATTATCCAGTTCAGGTCATAGGGTCAAAGAATTTCGATTCTTGTTCTCAGTTGGCATATCCAACTCCCCTGTGCTCGGTTATTCTTTTTTTACTTTATACACTAATAATAACATAACAAGTTATTATAAACAATTATATTTAACATTTCTATTCAAGTCTTATCCCTGATCTCTTAACAGCTATATGCCATCCATGAAGTAATTCTTTCCTATGTTCCTCTGTCATACTAGGTTTAAAACTTCTTGATATCGCCCAATGCTCTGCAACCTCTTCCTTGCTTTTCCAATATCCTACTGCAAGCCCAGCAAGATAAGCTGCACCAAGTGCTGTAGTTTCAGTAACTTCTGGTCTATCTACTCGAACATTTAAAATATCTGATTGAAACTGCATTAAAAAATTGTTATTGCAAGCTCCTCCATCAACCTTAAGTTCAGTGAGTTTAATTCCAGAATCTTGTTGCATTGCTTTTAGAACATCATGGGTTTGATATGCAAGTGCTTCAAGAGTTGCTCTTATTAAATGTGCCTTTTTTGATCCTCTTGTAAGTCCTACAATCGTTCCTCTCGCATAAGGATCCCAGTATGGTGCACCAAGACCTACAAAAGCTGGAACTACATATACTCCATTTGTATCTTCTACGGACATTGCATATTCTTCGCAATCAGAAGCATTATCAATCATTTGAAGTTCATCTCTTAACCATTGTATAGCAGCTCCTGCTATAAATACACTGCCTTCAAGTGCATACTCTACTTTTCCATCTATTCCCCAAGCAATAGTTGTAAGTAGTCCCTGTTTAGATTCAATTGCTTTATCTCCAGTATTCATTAGCATAAAGCATCCTGTACCATATGTATTTTTTGCTGTTCCTGACTTATAGCAGGTTTGACCGAACAGTGCAGCTTGTTGGTCTCCAGCGGCTCCCGCTATAGGAATTTCTCCACCAAACAATGAACTATCCGTATGTCCATAAACATAACTTGAGGGTTTAACTTCTGGAAGCATTGATTTTGGTATATTTAATGTTTCAAGTAATTCATCATCCCATTTAAGTTCATGTATGTTAAAGAGCATTGTTCTTGATGCATTGGAATAGTCTGTTACGTATGTTTTTCCTCCAGTTAAATTCCAAATTAACCATGTATCAATATTACCAAATAATAGATTTCCTGCTTCTGCCTTAGCTCTAGCACCTTCTACATTGTCTAATATCCATTTTATTTTTGTTCCAGAAAAATACGCATCTAAAATTAATCCGGTTTTAGCTCTAACTACTTTATCAAAACCTTTTTCCGTTAATTCATCGCAATACTCAGCTGTTCTCCTACATTGCCAAACAATTGCATTGTATACTGGGACGCCTGTCCTTTTATCCCAAACTACAGTAGTTTCTCTTTGATTTGTAATACCTATTGCTGCAATGTCTGAGGCACTGGCGTTAACTTTAGCCATCGCCTCAGTTACAACGCTAATTTGACTTGACCATATTTCCATGGGATCATGTTCTACCCATGCAGCTTTGGGAAATATCTGAGTAAATTCCTTTTGAGCTGACGTTACAATAAGCCCCTTTTCATCGAATAAAATACATCTTGAACTTGTTGTTCCTTGATCAAGCGCCATTATATATTTAGCCATATTAGCAAAACTCCCTTTTAAATTAATTTTATTGAACCGTTTACAAATTAATACACAAAAAAAACGCCAAAATAAAGCATAATACTTTATAATAACGTGGCTCATTATCTCTGCCAAATATCATATATCATTAATTAAATTATAACTTACTATTATAACTTTTGCAATATTAGATAAAAATTTCACAATTTCTATTTGTTTTCATAAAACTTATATCCATTAATGTAACATTTTGTATTACTTGCAATGTAATAATTCTTAATATTTCAAATGATTTATTTTTTATACTAGTGAAATTTTATGAAAGAGAAAACAACATAAGATTTGTTAATAATTTCATCTATATTTTATAAAAAAGTGGGTATCCTATATAATGCACTGAATATGCACAGTGTAATTTTTATTTTGAAAGGGGATTTTTATGGATAAGTATAGTTTAGAAGAAACAAAAAAATTAAATAATCAATCAACTAAAAACGGAGGTTCAAGCGCTACATCAAATGCTGGTATGAGTAACAGTACTAGTGATGCCAATTTACAAGAGACAATACAATTAAATAATCAATCAGCTTCAAATAAAGGCACTAATGGTGCTTCAAGTTCTAGTATGTCAGGTATGTCTAACATGTCAGACGTTTCTAATATGTCTAGTAGCACTAGTGAATCTTCTATAGACGAAACAAAAAAACTGAATGCCCAATCAGTTTCTAATAAAGGAACTAGTGGTTATTCAAATGCTGATATGTCTAATATGTCTAGTAGCACTAGTGATTCTGTTTTAGAAGAAACAAAAAAACTAAATGCTCAATCAGTTTCAAATAAAGGAACTAGTAACTAATATCATATTTTTATGTTACTTTTTTAACTATAATTAGAATAAATATAGATATTAACAATATATATTTCTTTTTAGGGGAGTCAAATTAAATTTTGACTTCCTTTACTATATTATTTCAACTAATTTTCTTCTTCTACATAAGTAACATTACCATCGAAAATATAAGCTAAAGAAGTTTTTGTACCTTCTAGTGCATACATCATTTTTTCTATAACACTTTGCTCTTCCTTATTGGTTATTATAGAAAGTTTATCATCCTCATGAACTTCAGATTTAAGTTCGAATTCATAAATAAAATCATTTATTAATCTTACCCACTCAGCTGTGTCATTAGATCCTACATTTTGTCTCTTTCCGAACTCTTTTATTGTTCTATCTAATTGTTTTTTTGAATATCTCAATATATTTGCCATTCTTTCGCCGCCTCCCTACTACTTTTAAAAGTTTTTGTGTTTAATTCTAGATTTATCCACAATAACATAAAAGGATGAACTTTTATGGTTCATCCTTTTATTATTAAATAATTTCTATTTTTTTATGCTTTAACTTCTGGTTCAGCAACAGCTGCTTCAGGAGTCGCAACTACTTCTTCAACTTCTTCTTCAACCTCTTCCTTCATTTGTGTTATAGATGCGTAAACTTCATCTTCCTTATCCATAACTTTTATTTCTTTATTTAAATCAAAATTCTTTATTGTAATTGAATCTCCAAGAGCCATTTGTGATACATCAATACTTAATCCATCTGGCATTATAGCCATCTTACCAAAAACATCTATTTCTGGTTTTTGAACTTGTAATTGAAGACGTTGTGAGCTTAAATTCTCTTCACCCTTATAAGCAATAGGCAATTGCATTTTAATTTCATGATCTTTAGATACAAGTTGCACATCTATGTGTGTAATTTTAGCAGTTACTGGATGTCTTTGAATTTCTTTTATAAATCCAGTTTTTTCTTCTTCTCCGTATTTAACTAAAACTTTTGCATTAGAACCATGTTTTGCGAGAATTTTTCTTAATGGTACTAATTCAAATTTTACAGAAGTTGCATCTGTAGAACCATCTCCATACATTACTCCAGCAATAAAACCATCTTCATTAAATCTTTTATTGCTTGCAGTTCTTTCAAGTGCATTCAAAATAACCTGTTCCATAATAATTCGCTCCTCTTGGCTTATAAAGCCTTTCTGTTTATTATTTTATATACATATGCTACCAATAATAATTTCCAATAATATTTGTGTTAAACTTTAAAATGACGTGATTTTTTTAACTAACAGTACCTAAAAATTTAATATATGTAATTGTAAACATTAAAAGACAACATAAATACACTGCTGCCTTCGTAAATACATTCGTTGAATTTCTATATTGTACGTATCATTTATACAAATAAATAAAAAAAACCAGCATCACTACCCAAAAGGTAACATTAGTAATTAAAACATAATTATATTATAGCACATCATATCATATATTAGCAACAGAAGTTGTCCGTCACTATACCATCTTTTTCAGTATCATTATAAACTAATTTTATTATTAAATCAATTTAAAATGGATATATTTAAAGTTTTTTAAGAATGATATAATTAAATAAGTTAACTTCTTAGTTTCGATTGTTAAAATACATAATATATCAATTTGTTCATTATTTACTGTTATAATTGTATATATAAATATCGATTGGAGGAATAGCATTGATTAAATATAAAAAGATACCTTATATAGAATTTGTCCCCATCATTATAATTACTTTTCTTCTTTACAGAATTGTAAATAACATTGAAAATGTAGGTTCAATACTTCATAAAATTTTTTCATTAATGAGTTATTTTATCTGGGGATTTGTTATAGCCTATTTGCTTAATCCGCTTATGGTATATCTTGAAACAAAAGTCAAAATAAAAAGGCTCTATAGTATATTCATAATTTATACACTATTGATAGGAATAATAATATTAGGAGCGACACTACTTGCTCCTAATATTATTAACAGTGCTGTAGATTTGTTTAACAATATCCCTAAATTTGCAGATAAATCATATAAATGGTCTACCATATTTATATCTCAAAATGAATGGTTAAACAAATTTGATCTTACCACCAACTTAAATAAATACCTTAATACTTATAATAAAGATATATCCAAGTATTTCGCACCAGGTTTACAACTTATAATTGATAACTTAATGGGTTTAAGTTCTCTATTTATGAAATTAATATCAGGTATAGTAATATCCATTTATTTCTTAATAGATAAAGAATCTATTATTTTATATCTTAAGAAATTTATTTATTCTATTTCAAGTGATCATATTGCTATCACTGTAATTGATTTTTTAAAAATAGTTAATACTATATTTAAAAAATATTTTGTTGGTAAAATAATTGACTCTATTATTTTTGGAATTATAACATTTATCGGATTTATTATATTAGGTATACCATATGCTTTGCCTTTTAGCTTGGTAATTGCAATAACAAATATGATTCCATATTTTGGGAATATAATAGGAATGGCACCTGCTGTTATAATAACAATATTCTTTAATCCAATTAAATCTGTAGAAATAGTATTATTTATAGTAACACTTAGTAATATTGATGGCTGGTTCATTTCACCAAAAATCATTGGTGATAAGGTCGGGCTTAGTCCTCTACTTATAATCCTTGGAATAGTTCTTGGTGGAGGGTTATTTGGAATTATAGGAATGTTACTTGGCGTTCCTGCTATGGCATTAATTAATACTCTACTAGAAAATTTCATGAACAAACAAATAAAAAATAAGCACATCTAATAATTACAATAAAACATTTGCGAAGCAAATCACTTCGCAAATATTAATTAGTTAGCTTATTTCTTACATAAATTATTGTTTGATTTAGAATCAAATGTAAATGTAAGTGCAAATGACACTATCGCAATTATAATAAATGCTATAAACACCTCATGAAGCCCTGAATTTAAAGATAACTTTACTTGAAGACTACTTACACCATTACTTGAAATTGCACTCGAATATAAATTATTTGGCTTTATGCCACTTATTCCTATATTATTAAAATATTTAACTATACACATATTTAATATGGTTCCAAAAACACTTACCGCAATAGTTTGTCCGAGAGTTCGCACTAGCGAGTTTACTGCTGTCGCTGCCCCTCTTTTATTATATCCTACAGACTCTTGCACCACTATTGTTAATGTAGTAAATGCTCCTCCAAACCCAAATCCCATTATAAACCCATAAATTACAACTAACTGCAATGGAGATTCAATACTTAAAGTAGATAAAAATAAGCAACTAATAAATAAAATAAGATTAGCTGTCCCAATCACTATTTTTTTACCATATTTGGGAATTGCTTTAGTCAAAATAAATGACGATAAGAGCCATGCAATAGACATGGGTGCCATAGATATTCCAGAAATTGTTGGTCCAAACCCCAAAACATTTTGCATATATAAAGGCATGTAAACATCCGCGCCTATCAAAATACCTGATGCTAAAAAACTTATAGCATTTACTATATTGCTGGTCTTAGTAAAAATATCAAAGGGTATAATGGGTTCCTGTGCTTTCTTTTCTACATAATAGAATAAAACTAATAAAACAATTGTAACAACTATCGCTATTATGATATTCATTTTACCACCAGATAAACTACCCAGTAAAAATATTATAATTGCAAAAGAAAATAGTAATGTACCTACATAATCTATTTTGTGTTTCTTCCTTTCAACAGTTTCAATTAAGTTCTTTTGTAAAAGCACTATAGATATTATTCCAAAAGGTACATTTATAAAAAAAATCCAGTTCCAAGAAATATTTTCTATTAAAAAGCCTCCTAAAAAGGGTCCAACTAAACTTGCTATTCCCCACACTGTGCTTATCCATCCTTGAACCTTCGTGCTTTCTTTAGCCGTAAAAATATCACCCACTATTGTATAAGTGACTGTAAATATTGCTCCTGCACCTAGTCCTTGAATGCCGCGAGATGCTATAAGTTGATACATACTTTGTGATATCCCACAAAGACAGCTTCCAACTATAAAAATTATAATTCCAATAGATAGAATGTTTTTTCTTCCATATAAATCAGATAATTTCCCGTATATTGGTGTAGAAATTGCAGATGTCAATAAATAGGCAGAAAAAACCCAACTTATAAGTTCAAACCCATTTAGCTCTTTAACTATAGTTGGTATCGCAGTAGTTACAACAGATCGGAAGAGCACACGTCTGAACTCCAGTCACCCAGGTTA
>NZ_CALEVF010000104.1 GCF_937920395.1 uncultured Clostridium sp.
AATATAATGAAGAAAAAGATGTTTTTTTTCTTAAAGGTGAAGGAGATATGTTATTAGTAAAGGAGGGTACATTTGCTATATTTGCGCCAGAGGATGTTCACATGCCAACGATTAATGCTGGAAATACAAAGCATGTTAAAAAAGTAGTTGTAAAGATTTTAGTGTAGATATTAGTTAAATATTGCAAATATCAAGGTTATGTACCAAGATATTTGCTATTAACATTAAAATTTAGGCCTATTTGTTAAAAAAACTACAATCAATATAAAAATATGTTAACGATAACAATTTTATGTTGATTTTTAAAAAAAATAAGGTTATAATAAAAAAATAGCGAGTTGTTTACGTTAACATAAAAGTACTAAATTTAAAAATGGAGGTAAAAATATTAATGTGTTCAGAGTAAATTGGAATAATATTTATTATTTAATTAGGTGAATATAAATTTTAGCTAAAGAAATAATAATTGCAATGAACTTTTCGAAAAATATAATTTTAATTAACATGAGGAGCATAAGATAAAAAAATTAACATTAAAAGAAAAAATATCATACGGATTTGGAGATATGGGAAATGGATTTATGTTTGACATGGGTCAACTTTATTTACTAAAATTCTTTACAGATGTTGCAGGTATTCCAGCAGCAGTTGCAGGAGGAGTCTTTTTATTCACAAAATTATTTGATGCAATAGTTGATCCTTTAGCCGGAACTTTTATTGATACTAGAAAAGGAAAACCAGGTGCAGGAAAGTATAGACAAATTATGCTTATAGCCAGTATAGTACTTGCAATTATATCAGTATTTGTGTTTTTAGCACCTAACTTTTCCCTTGAGGGTAAAATCATATACGCATATGGATCATATATGGCGTGGGGTGTAGCATACTCATTTACAAATATTCCTTATGGCACACTAGCAGCTACTATGACTCAAAATCCTCAAGAAAGAACATCGCTTGCTTCTTTTAGGCAATTAGGCAGTACTATGGCTTTGTTAATATCAACTGTAGTTGTGGTACCTCTTGTTGCAAAATTTAATAATCCAAACTTGGGATGGCCAGTTGCCATTGCTATTATGGCACTCTTTGGCATAGGTGCATTTTATATAACTTTTAGAAATTGTAGAGAAAATGTACCAGTAGCTAAAGTTGAAACTCAAAAAATAGATTTTAAAGATATAATAAAAACAATATTTACTAACAGACCACTACTTGTACTAATTTTAATGACAATATTCTCAATTTCAGCATTTAATCTTAGATCAGCAATGTTATTGTATTTTTGCCAGTATAATCTTGGTAATAAGGGATTAATGGCTTATGTAGGATTTGTAGCTATAGGCTGTTCATTACTAGGTGTTGTGGCTATGCCGATATTATCAAAAAGATTTGGTAAGAAAAATACAGTTATAATTGGATTTGCAATCAGTATAATAGCTGATTTACTAAACTTTGTATTACCACTACATTTAGTTTCATTTATTGCACTTCAAAGTATAGCTTACTTCGGATTAAGTATTCCTAATGGAATGACTTGGGCATTAGTTTCTGATGCTATTGATTATGGTGAATGGAAAACTGGAGAAAAAAGAGGAGCTATAACTTATTCTGTATTTAACTTTTCATGAAAAATAGCTCAATCAGTAGCTGGATTTGCCGCTGGTATTGGTTTAGCATTAACAGGATATATACCAAAGGTAGCACAATCATCAGGTGCATTACTTAGAATAAAAGGATTACTCCTATTGTATCCAGCTTTTGCTCTTGGAATAGCAATGCTTGTAATCAGTACATTATATAATTTAACAGATAAAAAATATCTTGAAATAGCAAGTGACCTTAGAAAAAGAAATTCATAGAAATAAATGAATGAAAACTATTACAAAATATAAGGTTAATGATACAATTAAATTAAGGTATTAAAAAAAGGGGAGATTTAATATGAACTTTGATAATGATTGCTTTTATTGTGTTAAGGACGAAAGGCTTTCTAATTTAATGATTGAAATATGTAAGCTTAAGGCTTCAACATTGTATTTATTTAAAGAACAGACTTATAAGGGTAGATGTGTTGTAGCATATAATGATCATAAAAGTGAAATTTTCAATTTAACTGATGAGGAACTTTCAGCATTCATGGGTGATGTGTCAAGAGTGGCAAGTGCTTTAAACAAAGCATTCTCACCTGATAAAATTAATTATGGCGCTTATGCTGATACCATGACTCATCTTCATTTTCATATAGTTCCTAAATATAAAGGTGGACCTTCTTTTGGAGGAACATTTGAAATGTCACCGAGTGACAAGGTTTTTCTTAAAGATGAAGAATACAAACAATTAATATACAAAATAAAAGAAAATTTATAATTAAGATTACATATATATAAAAAATTATAAAGGATATTTGAAAAAGACAGGCCTTCTCTGGTCTGTCTTTTTGTGCTTAAATGTTGTAATACATATTAACTAATGGTATAGTGTAGATAAGCCGTTAACGTTAACGGAAAATATTAATTTAACGGTTAGGAGAAAAATATGGTAGGAATAAAGGATATAGCAAGAGAATGTAATGTTTCTGCAACTACTGTATCTAGGGCATTAAATAATAGCAAAGAGATATCTAGGAAAACAAAAGAGAGAATACTAAAAACATGTAAGGAAAAGGGATACATACCTAATGCTGCGGCTAGAAGTCTTATTTTAAATAAGACTAATATGATTGGGCTTCTAATACCAGATATAACTAATCAATATTATGCATATGTGAGTAAAGGAGTTAGTTCATATTTGGAAAAAATAGGTTATGGACTTGTTCTCTGTAACAGTGATAGGAATAAAGAAAATGAAAACAGGTATATTGATTTTCTAGCACAGAAAAGGGTTGATGGAATAATACTTATTCCAGTAAAACCCAAAGCGAGTGATTATAAAAAAATTATAGAAAATGTTCCTCTAGTAATGGCAGATAATTATGTAGAGGATTTAGAAGTAAGTTATGTAGGTAATGATAATTATATTGGTGCTAGAAAAATAGTTTCTCATATGCTAAGGCAAGGATACAGAAGAATTGGAGTAATACTTGGTGATGAATCATCTACTGCAAGTAACGAAAGACTAAAAGGATATAAAGATATATTAACGCAAAGCAATATAGAAATTAAGAATGATATTTTATTAAACAGTAGTGCAAATTTTGAAGATGGCTTTAAGTTAGCTAAAATCCTTATAAATAAAAAGGTAGATGCTATTTTTACTATAAATGATTCTGTAGCAATGGGTGTTATGAAGTATGCTCACATGAATAATATTTTAATACCAAAAGAGCTTGGTATAGCAGGGTATGATGATATTGAACAAGCGGCTATGTTAACGATTCCGCTAACAACAGTTCACCAAAAAAAATTTGAGCTAGGGGAAATCGTAGCAAAAGTTTTGATTGCTGAAATTAATAATCATCAGATTGCTAAACAAATAATTATATTACAACCTGAGCTTATTGTAAGAAAATCATGTAACGAATAAACTAGAAGTAATTAAATTAGCAGTTTAGTAATAAAAAATATATTAGGAGGAATTGTAATGGAAATAAGATATGCAAGTAATGATGAAGATGCAAAGAGTTATGATACTACGCAATTAAGGAAACATTTTTTAATTGAGGATTTATTTGTGACAGGTGAAATAAAGATGGTTTATAGTCATATTGATAGAATAATAGTTGCAGGTATAGTGCCAACCAATAAGGCTCTTGTACTTGAGGGAAGTAAAGCTTTAGGTTGTGATTATTTTCTACAAAGACGTGAACTGGGGGTTATCAATATTGGTGGAGCAGGAACAGTAACTTTAGATGGTGAAAAACATGAACTAGGAGCTAGAGACGGTCTTTATGTTGGACTAGGAATTAAAGAAATTAGTTTTACAAGTGTGGACGCTAAAAATCCAGCTAAATTTTATATGAATAGTGCAACAGCACATAAAAACTATCCTACAGTAGAAATCAGTTTAGAAAAGGCTAATAAGGTCCAAGCGGGTTCAGATGAAGAATGTAATAAAAGAGTAATAAACCAATATGTTCATCCAGCAGTTTGCAAAAGCTGTCAATTAGTTATGGGAATGACAATACTTAGTTCGGGTAGTGTATGGAATACAATGCCTTGCCATACTCATGATAGACGTATGGAAGTATACTTATATTTCGATATGGATGAAGAAAATGTTGTATTTCATCTTATGGGAACACCACAAGAGACAAGACATATTGTTATGAAAAATGAACAAGCAGTTATCTCACCAAGCTGGTCTATACATTCAGGTGTTGGAACAAAAAACTATACTTTCATTTGGGGTATGGTTGGAGAAAATCAGGAGTTTACAGATATGGATGCAGTCTTAACTAAAGATATAAAATAAATATAAAACAAACATTAAAAGTGATACATTGAATTAAATTCATATGTATCACTTTTTTGTTATAATAATTGTTAGACTGTATATGAATTAGATAGTATAATAAAGGTATAATGATGTAACATTTTATATATTATACATAAAAATTACAAAAGGTATTATTTGTTTTAAAGGAGCTTAAAATGAAATTAAAGAAATTTACTAGTAAAAGGTCAATAGGAGGAAAGGTTTTTAATAATTTTATACTTATTATATTACTAATGAGTATTGGTTTCATTTTTTCTTTGTATGAAAAAAAAATAACTGCTAAGAATTATGATGATTATACAAATATAAATATAAAATTGAGTACACTATCACTAGAATTTAGTAATAGTTGGGGTTATTTCGATATGTTTATAAAAACAAAAGATGATAGTAATATTCAAAAATATACTGATTCAAATAATAAAATAGATAATTTATTGCTCCAAATTCAACCCTACATCGAAAAAGATGAAAATAGTAGTATTTATTTAAGAAATTTAAATAACATGTATGATATTTATAAGACTAAGTCTTATCATTTAATGAGTAAAGTTATTAATTCAGAAAGACTAGATCCAAGTAGTTATAATAAATTAACTGAAATAAAAACTCTATTTACTTATATAACTAAACATTCGGAGTCATTGTTAGTGTCATATTTGCAGTATAGTAATAATAAATATTCTATTTCTGTGCAGAAGTACAATAATACAGAGAGCAAAATTTATACTGGGTTAATATTCATTATTTTAGTTAGTTTTGTTTTTACTATGATGGTAAGCCACGATTTAAACAATACGATAGGTAAACTTAGGTCTTATGCTGAACTTTTAACTGATGCAAAATGGGGGATACCAGATCTTAAGGATCAAAAATATGAGGAGCTAAATAGTCTTGCTAAGGCTTTTGATAAGATGAAATATAGTATTCGTGAATTTATACAGGAATTAAATGAAAAAGCTGAAATTGAAAATAGGTACCATGCCGAAAAGCTTAAAAACACTGAGAAGGACAAATTAATTAAGGAAACACAATTGTCAGCATTGCAATCACAGATGGATCCACATTTTTTATTCAACACTTTAAATACTATTGGTAGAGTAGCTATGTTTGAGGATGCAGATCAAACGGTGAAACTAATAGAAGCTACTTCAAAAATATTGAGATACAATTTGGACTGCAAGGACAAAATGGTAGAATTAAAGGAAGAAATTCGTATGGTTAAAGCCTATGTTATTATACAAGAAACTAGGTTTCAAGATCAAATGAGTTTTATATTTAATATTGACGAAACTTTGGATAATATTAAAGTGCCACCGATGCTTATACAACCTATTGTTGAAAATGCAATAATTCATGGATTAAAAGAAAAAGATAGTGGTGGAATAATACATATTACTGTAGCAAAGGATAAGAATAATTTTATTTCTATTAGTATTAAGGATAACGGTGTTGGAATGGATAATGAAAAAATTGATATATTATTGAGTGATATAAAAAATAGATCAACTGGACTCGGAGTTTTTAATGTGAAAAAAAGATTAGAACTTTATTTTGATAGGGGGGATTTATTTAAAATTCAAAGTGAAAGAGGGGAAGGGATGGAAGTAATAATTTCCATTCCTATTAATGGGGGTGAAGATATTGATAAAGCTTTTAATTGCTGAAGATGAGGCTTTAGAAAGAAAGGCTCTTCGGTTTCTGCTAAAAAAATACTTTTCACAAAGCATTGAAGTTGTAGATGAGGTTAGTAATGGAAGGGATGCAGTAGATGATGCAATACTTCTAAAACCTCATATTATATTAATGGATATTCATATGCCGATAATGGAGGGACTCGAGGCCTGTAGTATTATTAAAGAAAGTTATCCGCAAACTGAATTTATAATAATTACTGCTTTTAATTATTTTGATTATGCGAAAAAGGCATTAAGTATTGGAGTAAGCGATTACTTATTAAAGCCTTTTTCAAATGATGAATTTGTAAACTCAGTAAATAAAGTAATTAATAAAATTAACACAAAGAATTTAATAGAAAATAAAAATATTCGATTAAAGGAAACTTATAAGAAAATATCGCCTTATGTTGAAAAACAAATGGTAGAAAACATAGCTTATGGATTAACATTAACTGAAGATCAATTTAATAAGTATAGAGATATTTTTAAAATTGATAGTGCTAAGTTTTGTTGCATTGTATTTAATTTAAATGAAAAAAAGTTATTTAATGAGAATAGTATAACTTTAATAAAAAATAAATTGAATATCTTATTTCCGAGTATTATTGGTGGGATATGTTTAAATGATATTATATTATTTGTCTTTGATGAATCCGTTGGTAGTAAAATTTTAAGTAGAGGTTTTGAAAGTCTGTTAAATGATTTGCGATTGGAGTTTAAAATAAGATATGATATAACAGTATATGTAGGTATTTCTGCTGTTAACGATGGAATTAATCAATTATATCTCGCTTATAAAGAAGCTAAGAGATGCTCTGAAAACTTTGAAAATGTAGATACACAAATTGGTAGTAAATTTCAAACAAATATTAGCATCACAGGCGATGTAAATGAAGTTAATCATATTTTAAGTGGAAAAGTAATAAAGGAAGATTTAAATGGAGCAATAATTGAATTAGATATTATTTTAAGTGACTTATTGAGCGGAGATGGTAGTCCTAATCTAGTGGTTTTAAAAAAAATACTTTTACATATTATAGATAGTGTTATTGAGGATATAAATAAATTCACCGGAAAAGACTTCGAAGATTTTAGTAAAAATAAAATCCTTGAAGAACTTATTAACTTAAGAAAAATTTCAGATTTAAAAAATTGTGTAAGTCTAGTGCTAAAAAATCTTATAACTTACATATCAAGCTATAAAAGGAGCAAAAATATCGATGTAGTGGAAAAGGTTAAAAAATATATAGAAAATAATTATATGAATGATGTTAGTCTAGATAAATTAGCTCATTATATATCTATGAGTAGTTTTTATTTAAGTAGAATTTTTTCTAAAGTGGAAGGTACAAATATTAAGGAATATATAATTAAAATTAGAATGGAAAAGGCAAAGAGTATGCTAATAGAAGGAAAAAAATCAGTAAAACAAATTGCATTTGAGGTTGGATACTTGGATCAGAATTATTTTAGTAAAGCATTTAAGAAGTATACTAATATATCGCCTAAGGAGTACTGCAATTTATAGAATAGAGTACAGAAGGGTATATAGTTGTAAATTCAAATAATAAATTGCATAAATTAAACAAATAAGTTAAGATAATCACAAATAAGTATAATATTTTAAATAGCCAATGGTAACGATTAATAATTATTTTATGAGCAATAGAAATTTAAGGAGGAATTGAGTATGATAGTAAGAAATGATGATGTTAAACTTGAGGATTTAGGAAAGGGTGTATCTCGAAAGGTACTAGCACAAGTAACAAATATAATGATGGTTGAAGTGCATTTTAAAAAAGGTTCAGTCGGAGAAGTTCATTCACATATGCATGAACAAATTAGTTACATACTAAAAGGAAGTTTTGAGTTAAACATTGATGGTAAAAAGGAAATAGTAAAAACTGGTGATACTTATTATGTTAAGCCAAATGCACTTCATGGTGTTTTAGCATTAGAAGATGCAACAATATTAGACGTGTTTACTCCTCGCAGAGAAGATTTTCTAAAATAAATCAAACATAATGTATTCCCTCATCATCATGTATTTTTAATATGATGATGAGGGAATTTTTTAATATGACAATCGATTACATATAATCGCAAGTTTTTCTTCTAGTAAAGGGTTTCATAAAATAGTATTATAATATTATAAACAAGAAAGATTCTTAGGGGGGCAAAAATAATGAATAAAAAGAAATTTATCGCAATATTTTCATGTCTTGTACTAACTGTAGGAATGTTAGCTGGTTGTGGAAGCAAAACATCAACTGCTACAAAGGGTGCTGCTAAAACAGCAACTAAATCAGTTACTTTAAGATTATCAGATAATCAACCTGCTGGATATCCAACAATAATAGGAGATCAAGCATTTGCTAAAGAGGTAGAAGCCAAAACAAATGGCAGAATAAAAATAAAAGTATTTTTAGGATCACAACTTGGGGATGAAAAAAGTACTATAGAACAA
>NZ_CALEVF010000105.1 GCF_937920395.1 uncultured Clostridium sp.
GGTTAGTATGACTGAATTATTATCAATGCTTACAACTACATTATACGAGGGGGGAGTTTATTTGAAATATATTTATGGTATAATATATTTAAAGACAAGTTTGAGGCGGTGTGTTAACATAAAAAGATTACAAAGGATTAGTTTTTTACTTATAATATTAATTATTCCAACATTTTTAATGTCTTGCGGTATAAATGATGAACCAGTCGAAAAAGAAACATATATGATGGGGACAATTATGAATTTTAAGATATATGGTAAAAATGCTCAGGTGGCAACTGCTTTGGCTTTAAAAAGAATAAGTAATATAGAAAGTAAAATGTCTGTTAACGTTAAAACTTCTGAAATTTCTAAATTAAATTCAAAAGCTGGAAAATCAGGGCAAAAACTTAGCTCAGATACATATTATGTAATAGAAAAATCTATTGAATACAGTAAATTAACTGGTGGTGCTCTTGATGCAACTATAGAACCAATTGTTTCACTTTGGGGTATAGGAACAGATAAGGAGCGATTACCTTCAAAAAATGAAATTAACGGTAAATTAAAGTTAGTTAATTACAAAGATATTGCTCTAGATAAGAAAAATTCAACAGTTAAGTTAAATGGAATCAATCAAGCTATGGACCTTGGTGCTATAGCAAAAGGATATACGGCAGACGAGGTGAAAAAGGTCTTATTAAATAATAAAATTAATAGTGCGCTTATAAATCTAGGTGGTAATGTTTATGCTATAGGAACGAATCCTGATGGGGATGATTGGAATATAGGTATACAGAATCCATTAAGTACACGTGGTGAATATTTAGGAACGATTAGTGTTACAGATAAATCGATAGTTACATCAGGTAATTATGAGAGATTTTTTATTAAGGATGGAATAAGGTATCATCACATATTTGACCCTAAAACTGGATACCCAGCTGAAGAAGGTCTTATAAGTACAACAATAGTATCAGATAAGTCAATTGATGGTGATGCTTTATCTACAAGTACTTATATTTTGGGACTAGATAAAGGTATTAAACTGGTAGAGTCAATTAAAGGCGTAGAGGCTATTTTTGTAACAAAGGATAAAAAAGTATATGTTACGCCAGGACTTAAAAATAACTTTAAATTAACAAGTAAGGAGTTTACTTATGAAAAAGGGAGATAAGATAGTTGGAATAATACTTTTGATTATTGTGTTAATAACAACAGGGGGCACTTTAATATACAAAAACTCAATTAAAGGGTTAGAAAACATTGCAGTTATTAAACGCGATGGCAAGGTAATTAAAACTATTGATTTAAATAAGGTAGTGAAGCCAGAAGAATTCACTTTAAAAACAGAGAATGGTGATTACAATACAATAGCAGTTAAACATAATAGCATTAGAATAATAGATGCTAATTGTCCTAACAAATTATGTGTTAAGAGTGGATGGATTACAAAGCCTGGTGAGATGATTGTGTGTTTGCCTTATAAAGTTATTATTAATATTGAGGCAAAAGCAGATCAGGATATAGATGGTGGAACATTTTAAAATGAAGAAAATGTAGGTGTAAATATGACAAAAACTAAAAGAATGGTTTTGCTTAGTATGTTGGTTGCAATAGCCTTAGTTATCTATTTAATTGAGGGTCAGATACCAGTTCTATTCCCAGGTATAAAATTAGGACTTGCTAATTCTATATCCTTAGTTGCATTGATTTTACTTGGGTGGAGAGAAGCATTTCTAATAATGATTTTAAGAACATTATTGGGTTCTATGTTCGGTGGAGGTATGTCAGCATTTATTTTTAGTCTTGCTGGAGGTATCCTTAGCAATATAGTAATGGTACTACTTTATAACTATCTTAGAAAATATATAAGTATACCTACAATTAGTGTTTGTGGTGCTGTATTTCATAACATAGGGCAGTTACTTGTAGCAGGATTTATAATCAATGACTTAAGAATATATGTGTATTTACCAGTATTACTAGTTGCAGCGATTGTTACAGGATATTTTATTGGAATTTTATCTAGTATATTAAAAGATAGATTAGAAAAAATATTGCCACGTTTATAGATGGGAAAAAGCATGGAATTTCTCATGTGTGCCTATCAATAAGAATTCAAAACAAGAAATTCTATTAAGAAATTCTAATCTTTTGCATATGTAAAATTCTCTATCGCTCACACTCAGCGTCCTGCTTCGGGTTCGCTAGACTGCCGTCCTGGCAGTCTTACGAGAATTTTATATTTGCAAAAGAAGGATTACAAAACAGAATCCTAATTGTTTTTTCACTTCTTATTGAAAGTCACTTAAGAAAAATTTCATACTTATTATTAAGCTACAATTATAAAAGTTCGTTATCGCGCGTATTAGGGGGAAAATAACAATTATTAATTGTTATGTTCAATTCGTATTTAACAAAAGAGATACTAAAAAAAATTTAGTATCTCTTTTGTTAAATATATTTGTTTGAAAAACTATGAGTTTAATATGGTATAATTATTATTGATGAATAGACTATATTTACACGGAAATACAATTGAAAAGGTTAGGTGAATATGGAAAAGAATAGTTTGAATAATTTAGAAATTAATAGCGTGAATTTAGACATTAATGAAGATATAATTAGCAGTCTAAAAACAGAAATATATAAGAGGGACAGGTTTAAATATAATTCTAATGTTGTTACTGTCCCAAATTACTTTTATAGATTTATAGGTATAAAAAATAGTGAAAAAGAGTATTATGAAAATTTATATAGGTTAGACAAAGAGTTAAGTCAGGGTGGGTCATCTTATATTAGATTTAGTGAAGGTTTGGATAAAGATATCAGTATAAGGTTACAAAATGTATTGAATGATATCTGGACAAGGGTATTTTCTATGGAAGTTATAGATGTGTCTTTAATTATAAATTTAATAAGTGATAATGGATTTTTTCCGGAACTTGCGAATAAAGTAATGCTTGCACAAATTAAGAATAATTTGAAGGGTCTTATAGAATATTATATTAAGAGTAATGAGTTAGTTAATAACGATGATATTAAATTAATTGTAAACTATAATATGCATTGGTTATACACTTATTCTAAACAGTTATTTGATAATTTCGATTATACTAGGATTAATCCAAAGGTGATTTTTTATGGTGATATTTCAAAAGCGGAGGTATTTTATTTAATATTATTATCAACACTCGGTTGTGATATTCTATATTTTAATCCGAAAAATTCTGGATTATTTAAAGAAATTGATAAATTTAATTCCTTTTCTAGGGAGATAGTCTATAATTTTAAATGTGAAATAAAGCCTTTCCCGAGCAATAGTGAGGATAGAATTAAGACTACTGCATTTAGTGCGAGGGAGGAGTTAGATAAAACTTTATATACAAATGATTCTGGGTTTTATAGGCCTTGGCAGTTTGCAGATTATGATGTTGAGGCAGTTACCCTTAATACCACCTATGAGGAAATATATATATGGATTAAGGAAAAAGCAAGTATAAGAGATGGATTTACTGTAAAAGGGGCAACTGTAGTTTTACCTAATATATTTTCTAAAATTTGTGGGATACATGAAAATATTGATGTTTATTGGAAAGAAATTAATGGTATAATAACTCAGAAATTTACTAAATTCTATAATGAATTACCCATAATGGATACTGTACATTTAGAATATGGAAAGTTTGATCAAGTATATCCTAATAATAGTTTTTCAAAATTTGATGTTACAGAAATGATTAATTCATCTTGGTGGAAATACAAGGGGCTTAGGTCTGGACTTCAGAGGAATATGGCAGAAAAAATTAAAGACTTGTGCCTTAACCCTATAATAATAAATGTTGAAAATGAAGATTTAAGGGATTTACAAGTGGACATTTTTTCAGTCCTAATAAATTTAGATAAGGAAATTTTAGAACTTTTGCAATCATTTGATTACCCAGAAGAGGTTCCGAAGATTGTAATTTATAATAATGAAGAAAATGGAAATCTATCTTTTGAAGATTGTATAATGCTAGCATTTATGGATTCTATGGGAATAGATATTATTATTTATAATCCTTCAGGATATAATGATATAGAAAATTTTATTAATCCTGATCAATATGATATACACAGACTAGAGAATGTTAGTTTTAAGTTGCATTTTAAAAAAAATGCGGATAAGAAAAAAGGATTTTTTAAAAATTTATTTAATAGCTAGTAGGTATCATAAATTAATTATTTTCAAGTAAGACATATGGTGTAAAAATAAGTCCCAATATATAAGAGGAGTGAAATCATGGAAAAAGTTGATCAAATACTTAAAATAGAGGATGAGAGTATTGGAAATGAGATAATAGAAAAAAAGGCAACAAGTATAATGCAACAGCTTAAAACTTCACCTGAAGTTATACAGATAGCATCTAAAATAAATATTAAAGATGCAAATGCTGTATTAGAATTTGGTAATGAACCAGCACTTCAAATATCGAAATTTGCCGATCAAATATTAAACTCTATCAAAACCAATAGTATTGAAAATTCTGGAGTTATGATAAAAGAACTTACAAGTATAATGAAAAAATTTGATAAGCAAGATTTTGAGGATGAGAAAACTGGATTTTTTGCTAAGTTATTTAGTAAACCAAGTCAAGCAATTGACAAAATGATGGGTAAATATAAAACCATTGGTGGAGAAATAGATAAGATATATACACAGCTTAGTGTATATAAAAGAGAAATAAATAGTGCTAATTTATTACTTGAAAACCTATATAATCAAAACTTTGAGTATTATGGAGAATTAGAAAAATACATCACTGCAGGTAATATGGTAGTCGAAAAATATGAGACTGAAGACATTCCAAAACTTGAAGCACTAGCAGCAAATGGTGAACAAATAAATTCAATAAATTATGAGAACGCTAAAGCAACTCTTGAAATGTTAAAACAAAGGATATACGATTTGGAAATGGCTAAGATGGTATCACTTCAGACTGCACCTCAAATTAAAATGATTCAAAGAGGAAATTATAAGTTGATATCAAAAGTACATTCTGCTTTTATAATAACTATACCAGTATTTAAAAATGGAATAATTCAAGCTATTGCACTTAAAAAGCAAAGGTTAGTATCGGATTCACTAGCAGAGCTTGATAGGACTACTAATGAATTATTAATGAAAAATGCGGAAAGCATAAGGATGCAAAGTGTTGATATAGCAAAACTTGCTGGAGGAACAAGCGTGAAAATTGAAACACTAGAAAAAACTTGGAATACTATTATGCAGGGGATAGAGGAAACAAAGAGCATTGAAGATGAAAACAAAAAGTTAAGAGAAGTTGGAATAGTTAAAATACACGAGATGACAGAAAAAATAAAACAAAAATCTTTAAGTTAAGGATATAGAAGACATAGAGAAGTAAAGCATGCAAAACGAAAAAAATGAAGGTGATTATGTGGATTTGTTTGAATTACAAGCGGAAAAGAACTTATTAAAAGAAGCGCCACTTGCAGAAAGATTAAAACCTGGTAAATTAGAAGATTATGTGGGTCAAGAGCATATTTTAGGAAAGGGAAAACTTTTATGGAGAGCTATAAAAGCGGATAAAATAACCTCTTTAATACTTTATGGGCCACCAGGTACTGGTAAAACAAGTTTGGCTAAAGTTATTGCAAATACTACGAAATCTAATTTTGTTAGACTTAATGCAGTAACTGATGGGTTAAAGGAATTAAGAGAAGTGGTAACTCAGGCTAAGAATAATTTAGGAATGTACAATGCTAAGACAATATTATTTATAGATGAAATTCATAGATTTAATAAGGCCCAACAGGATGCATTATTGCCCTTCGTTGAGAAGGGTACATTAATTTTAATTGGAGCGACCACAGAGAATCCATATTATGAAGTTAATAATGCTTTAATATCTAGGTCTATGTTATTTAAATTGGAATCATTAAATGAGGATAATATTAAATGTATTATTTCAAGGGCGCTTAAAGATAAAGTTTCAGGCTTTGGTAACACTGATATTTGTTTGAATGAAGATGCAAAAAATTATATTGCTAGTATGGCAAATGGGGATGCGCGGCGTGCACTTAATGCCCTAGAATTATCAGTACTAACAACGGATAGAGGTATTGATGGCGTTATAAACATAACCATTGAGGTTGCAGAGGAATGTATGCAAAAGAAGCATATACAATATGATAAGAACAGAGATGAACATTACGATGTAATTTCTGCGTTTATTAAAAGTATGAGGGGGTCTG
>NZ_CALEVF010000106.1 GCF_937920395.1 uncultured Clostridium sp.
CTTTTAATAATAAACCATTTTCACTAATTAAAAGATGACCACTGAAAACTAAATCCGTAGAAGATTCAAAAACACCAGAGGATGCATATAAATAAGAACACATACATCTTGCACTTTGAGATGTTACCAAGGACTTCCTGTAATCAGCCTTACTAACTAATTCATTAGATGCAGATAGGTTAGCAATTATATTTGCACCCTGAAGAGTTAAGTAACTACTTGGAGGAATGGTAACCCAAAGATCTTCACAAATTTCAAAACCAAATTTAATATTTCCACAAGTAAATAATAAGTTTGTTCCAAAAGGAATTCCGTCTGCAAAAGAAAGATTTACGGTTTTGTTTATTATGCCAAGCCCCTCGGCAAACCATCTTTTCTCATAGAACTCGGAGTAATTAGGAATATAACTTTTTGGTACTATTCCTAAAAGCTTTCCATTAAATATTATATAAGCGCAATTATATAGACAATCATTAAAGTAGAGCGGAGATCCAACTGCAATTAATATATCTTTATTTTCAGAAAATTCACATAAAGATTTAATTGCATCTTCGGATTTTTCAATTAGTTGATGTTGTAAAAATAAATCTGCACAGGTGTAAGCTGTTATGCAAAGTTCTGGGAAAACTATAAATTTTGATTTTTCCACGTAGGCCTGGTTAATACATTTTTGTATGTTAGTCAAGTTGAATTCTATATCTGCCACATTTACTATTGGACAAGCAGCAGAAACCTTTATAAAAGAAGTTTCCAAACTAATTCACGACCTTTCTTTGGTTTTTCAATATAGTATATGCAAATATTAGTTTATATAATAAATATTCAGTAAAATTATATCATTATTTTGAATACATTAGTAGAAGCGTTAAAGATTATTTTACCAATGTCTAATTTTTTACTTAATATTTACAATCATGATGATAACTTCCATGGTACGTATTATTGCGCATATGAGAGTAAATGTATGATATAATGCGATAAAATAGCAAAAATGTATATGAAATTATATAGTATACTAAAATAAAACTTTATAAAGTTTAGGATATACAATATAATGTAAATATAGCATTAGAGAAATTAACCAGTTAAATTTGTAAAAGATGAATATTATTCATAAATAATGTACAGTAATAAATATTGTCTTTGAAACATAATAAAGTTGTATTATAAAATTCATAAAAGTTATATAATTAGGGTATAGATTAATAGTGACATAAGTTATTAAAGTTAATAAATTATATTCGTAAGGGGGTACAATATGGTCTGGACGCCGATGATATTTTGGATAGTGTTGGCAATAGTGGCATTAGCTATTGATATTACAACTAGTAGTTTTATGTTTGTATGGTTTGCTGTAGGAGCACTCGGAGCAATTATTTCTATAGGACTTGATGCATCAATAATTGTTCAAGTGATTATTTTTGTAGCAGTTAGTGGAGTGGTTATGTCTATAGGTTATCCTATAGTTAAGAAAACTATAAAAAAAACTGTGACAAAAACTTTGACTATGGAAGAAGGATATATAGGTAAAGAATTTACAATAACAAAAGATATTGATGAAAAAGGAAATATTAAGTTTCAAGGAATTTATTGGACTGTTAAAAATGATGGCGAACCTTTAAAAAAAGGTGATTTAGTTCGAGTTACTGGTATTGAAGGAAATAAACTGGTAATAGCTAAAGCATAAATTATATTAAAATTTGAGGAGGAATTTGTTATGGCAGGGATTATAGGTTTAGTTTTATTGTTATTAATAGTTGTTATGATTTTAACATCTATTAAGATTGTTAATACAGGGTATGTGCTTCTAATAGAAAGATTTGGTCAGTTTCACAGGATATTAGAACCCGGTTGGCATTTTACAATTGTATTTGCAGATTTCGTTCGTAGAAAAATTTCTACTAAGCAACAAATATTAGATATACAACCACAGAATGTTATAACTAAAGATAATGTAAATATATCAATTGATAATGTTATATTTTATAAAGTTATTAATTCAAGAGATGCAGTGTATAACATTGAAGATTACAAATCAGGTATCGTGTACTCAACTATTACTAATATGAGAAATATTGTAGGAGATATGACACTCGATGAGGTATTATCAGGAAGAGATAGAATAAATTCTAGGCTTCTTGAAATAATAGATGAAATCACGGATGCTTATGGAATAAAGATATTATCAGTAGAAATTAAAAACATTGTTCCACCAGGTGAAATTCAACAAGCAATGGAAAAACAAATGAGAGCAGAAAGAGATAAGAGAGCATTTATTCTTACAGCTGAAGGCGAAAAACAAAGTTTAATTGAAAAAGCAGAAGGACATAAGCAAGCTCAAATATTAAATGCAGAAGCTGAAAAACAAGCAACTATTAGACGTGCAGAAGGACTTAAAGAATCACAACTATTAGAAGCAGAAGGTAAAGCAAGAGCTATAGAGACTATTGCAATTGCAGAAGCAGGTGCTATAAGAAAAGTAAATACAGCTATAATTGAGTCTGGCACAAATGAAACTGTAATAGCATTAAAACAGATAGAAGCACTTAAAGAATTGGCTAAGAGCCCAGCTAATAAGCTTATACTTCCAAATGAAATATTATCAAGTTTTGGTAGTATATCGGCAATAGGCGAAATGTTAAGAATGGATAAGAAGTCTGAAAATAAAGTGGTACCAGCGAAAGTTGTACCTAATAAATCAATGCCAAATCAATCAATACCAAAACAATAAAAATAAACATAAAAAGAAAGTCTGAGAAATCAGGCTTTCTTTTTATGTTTAGAATTTACGTTTTTAGTTTTGCTTTTTTTCTGAACTGAGTAACCAAATTTACCTAGAGGTTTAGAATTAACGCTAAAATATTCTCCGTGAGAATAGGTAATGAGATCTGCCTTCTCAAAATGTATCTTTCCAAGAGCATCTATTAAATTATTATCAACGTGAGTATTTACTATTTCAGCTAAAAATAGATCGTGGGTACCTAAAGGGGTAATACTTTTAACTTTGCACTCTAAAGATATTGGGCATTCAGATAGTATTGGAGCTATAAAATCTTTTGCGTTATCCACTTTAAAGTTCATTTCCTGAATTTTATCTACTTGTTTACCAGAGCGTACTCCGCAATAGTCAACTTCACGAACCATGTTGGAGGTAGGTAAATTTACTGCAAAGTAGCCACTTTCTTTTATGTAATCGTACGATAGCCTCTCAGGCCTTATAGCTACAGTTATCATAGGCGGTTTTGTACAAGCCATTCCTATCCATGCTACTGTAAAAACATTTATTTTACCTTCTTTATTCTTTGAAGTTATAAGTACCACGGGAACAGGATTTAACATTGCGCTACCTTTAAATATAGTTTTTATCATGTATTTCCACCTCTATATTTTTAACATACTTTATAAGCTATGTTTCTCATTTTGTATAACATTATATATTATACAATACCTTAAAAGATTTATACAGTCTCGAATGTTTGTTAAAAAAGCATAAAAAGAAGGTATTATTAATAATATAAAATAATTTTATAAATTTTACCATATTCAATAGTAATAATTTTATAATAATATGGTATAATAATTTATAGTGCGAGCTGCGAAGCAGCACGTTAATGCGTGTTGTTTCCTCTTTAGAATGGAAGTAATTCTATTTTCATTAGTAAGCTATTAACATACAGTAGGAAAAT
>NZ_CALEVF010000107.1 GCF_937920395.1 uncultured Clostridium sp.
ATAGTATACTATATTTCTCTCTACGACAACTATCTTAACACATAGGGATACCAAGTCTCATCAAATCTTGATAAATAGTATTAATTGTATTGGGTTCTTTTGTTATATTGATTATTTTCTCTTCGCTCATTTATATCACCCCTTTTTCAATCACTACCTCTTTGTTTTATTTTCATACATACTCACTAATATTTATCTATGCCATTTGTTATATTATAATTCAAGGAAAACATTAAAATTAATCTATTCATCAATTTTAATGATATAAAAAGAGACTGCACTATTTCAAGTACAGTCTTAATTGATCAATATAAAAAGTATGAACTATCATTGTTAGATTATGTTCATATAAAAGACTAGTCTACGTTATTTCATTGATGCTTCATAAATTGATTGGATTGAATTTGATAACATCAAATTAAATTCTTTATCTGTTTGCTTTACAGTCAATCCTTGTGATAAGGCACGTGAGAAACTAGCTATCAATCCGTGATTGTGTCCAAGTTTTTCGTTTGCTTCACTTTGAGAATACCCTCCTGATAAAGCCACAACACGTACAATATGTGGATTATCCATTAAATCGTGATAGAAATTATCTTCTGTTGGTATCGAAAGCTTAAGCATTACTTTTACATCTTTGCCCAAAAGTGATAATTGATTAGAAATTTCAGCTTTTAACATTTTTTCTGATTCTTCCTTATCCTTGCTATGGATATCAACCTCAGGTTCAATAATTGGAACCAACCCCGCTTCGAATATTTTCTTGCCAATATCAAACTGTTGATCAACTATTTTTCTAATTCCTTCTGAATTGGCTTCTTTAATAACTGAACGCATTTTAGTTCCAAAAACATTTTTTTCAATTGCCCGTTTTAAAAGTCCTTCTAAATTTGGAATCGGTTTCATAAGTTGAACGCCGTTTTCAAGTTCAGCAAGCCCTTTATCAATCTTTAAAAAAGGAACTACACCTTTATTCTCCCAAAGAAAATCAGCAGTAAATTTATCGCCAACCTTACGATCCATAGTGTTTTCAAATAAAATAGCACCCAAAATGTGCTCTGAATTGAATGTAGGGTTCACGATAATACGTGTTCTCATTTCGTGTACTAAATTAAACATCCCTTCGTCATTGGAATAACAGTCTTTCAAAATGCCATACTGTAGTAATGCCTTAGGAGTACTTCCCCCACTTTGGTCTAAAGCAGCAATAAACCCTTTTCCATCCTGGATTTGATTCATTTGTTTCTGATTCATATAATTATCCCCTTTCATCTTTATACTAAGTAACATCTATAATTTCATTATAGCACTTTTAAAGTACATATATACTACTAATTCCCAATTAATAAATAATTTGGAACCCAATATTTTTCACTACACTATTCCATGCTATCCCATATTGGACATATAAAATAATATAACATTAATGATAATATTAATATAACTACCATATACATAATTGCACCTAATATAAAACTTGAGGAAGTTATAAAACCTACTACTATTGAAATCAAGCAAACAGATACATATAAGTACCAACCTAGCTTCTTCCAGCTAAATATTAGTATAAAACCTATAAGTTGAATTAAAGCTAAAACTATTGTTCTTAATTCATAAAAATTCATTATTCTTTTGGGATTTCTTGAAAAAACATATAAATTATCTTGTATAGTTAAACTATATAATACGATTAATACCAATAAAATTACTGTTAAGCACATTCCCCTTTCTTTGTTTTCCTTGACCACCATTTATCATCCCCCATAATATTTGATCACATTGATGCCTTTTTTATATACCTTATAATACTTATGTTACATTTGTTGATTTTAAACTAAAAAAAACAACTTTTAATTATTATTAACATATTAAATAGGCTTGACAGAAAGAGCTAGTTTTTCTAAATAGAGGAGGACATAACAACTATTAATTGTTATGTCCTCCTCTATTTAATCTGTTTATAGATTTTTTTCGTTACATAAACAAAGATTCTGTAAATCTTGTTATACATTATCTTTCACACTCATAAATATCTGGCATAGAGTAAGCTAACGTTTTGGTTAACAAATTAGTCATTGCGATACTTTTTTCATATGAACACTAAGATTACAAGATACCGCATAGAAAAATCATGTACTAACGTATAGTAATGAAATTTCTCCACAGTGACTTGCGACAAGAAACGAAATAATAATTAAATTTACATTTAGAAATTATTGTTTTGCGGATGTAAAATTCTTGTAAGCCTGCCAGGACGTCAGGCTAGCGAACCTGAGGCAGGACGCCGAATGTGAGCGCTAAAGAATTTTACAAGAGCAAAATATTAGAATTTCTTAATGAAATTTCTTATTTTGAGTTCTGTTGCAAAGCACGTAGGAGAGATTCTATTCTCTTTTGTCACTAGCTGCCTCATCATAAGCAGTTTGTATTTCTTCTTCAGCCTTAAGATTTTTAAAGGCAATAGACATCATAAGTTTAATCCTGTTAATTTGATTTACCTCACTTGCACCTGGATCATAATCAATCGCTGTAATATTAGCACCTTTATTAATTCTCTTTAATTCCTTAATCATTCCTTTACCAGATACATGATTAGGAAGACAAGCAAATGGTTGTACACAAACTATATTTTTTGTTCCATTTTCAATAAGTTCAATCATTTCAGCTGTTAAAAACCATCCTTCTCCTGATTGATTTCCCAAAGATATAATAGGTGATGCCTTTGCTGCTAATTCCTGTATAGTATTGGGTGGAATAAATCTTTTGCTCTTTTCAAGAACTAATTTCATGTGTTTTCTATAACCTTCTATATATTGAATAGCCATATCATTTATTATTTTGTCAGTTTTGCTTTTCCCTAAATACTTAGATTTAAAGTCAGCATCAAATGCACAATATAAGAAAAAGTCAATTAGATCTGGCATAACTGCCTCTCCACCCTCTTTTTCAATAACATCAATAATATTATTGTTAGCTATTGGATCAAATTTAACTAAAATTTCTCCAACCAGACCTACCTTAGGCTTAATAATATTCTTGATTTCTAAAAGATCAAATTCAGAGACAATTTCCGTTATATTGTTTTTAAACTCTTTCTTTTTACCTTCTGCTACTGCCTTCTTGCATACTTTTACCCATTTATCGTAAAGCAAGTTAGCTGAGCCTTTTACTACTTCATAAGGTCTAACCTTGTAGAGCACTCGCATAAGCAAATCCCCATAAACTAAGGCCATAAGTGATTTCTTAATTATTGGATAACTAAATTTAAAACCTGGATTTTTCTCAAGACCAGCAGCATTTAAAGATATAACTGGCACCTGTGAAAAACCTGCATCCTTAAGACCTTTTCTAAGAAATGCAATATAATTTGTTGCCCTACACCCTCCACAAGTTTGAGAAATTATAACAGATGTGTTTTTTACATCATATTTACCTGATTTAAGTGCGGCAATTAATTGACCAACTACAATTATCGTAGGATAGCAAGCATCGTTATTTACATATTTTAAGCCCTCATCTACAGCTTTAGTATCCACTGATGGCAATATTTTTAAATTATATCCTGATGAATTAAATGCTTCTTCTAAAAATTGAAAATGTATAGGTGACATTTGTGGACATAAAATTGTGTGTTTTGTTCTCATTTCTTTTGTGAATATAACTTTTTTATCCATACCGCGTAATTTTCTTGGCAAAACTTCATTCTTATCTCTTTCATAAAGTGCAGCTTTTAGGGATCTAATTCTAATTCTCGCTGCCCCTAAATTATTTCCCTCATCTATTTTTAAAGTTGTATATATCTTGCCATTATTCTCAAGTATTTGAGCAACCTGGTCTGAGGTTACTGCATCAAGTCCACACCCAAAAGAATTTAACTGAATAAGCTCAATATTAGGCTCTTTTGATACAAAACTTGCTGCTGCATATAACCTAGAATGATAAACCCACTGATCCACTGCTCTTAAAGGTCTTTCAACAACACCTAAATGAGCCACAGAATCTTCTGTAAGTACAGGCATATCAAAATCAGTAATAACACTTGGAATCCCATGATTAATTTCTGGATCTATATGATAAGGTCTTCCAGCAAGAACTATACCCCTTTTCCCAGTACGCCTAATATATTCTAAAACTTCCTCGCCCTTATTTCTAATATCAAGCTTTACCTTTTCCTCTTCAGTCCATGCCATATCAGTTGCTCTTTCAACTTGTTTTTTACTAATTCCAAAACTAACCAGCTCATCGGCCAATCTCTTATCTAGAGCCTTTTTGTTATCTAGAGAAATAAATGGATTAAGGAACCTAACATTTCTTTCCTTTAATATATCCATATTATTTTTTATTACTTCTGGATATGAAGTTACTATAGGACAATTATAATGATCATCCGCATCTTTCTGCTCTTTTTTCTCATACGGAATGCAAGGATAAAATATTAAATCTATGCCCTTATTTATAAGGCTCATTATATGTCCATGTGCAAGTTTTGCAGGATAACAAGCAGACTCAGATGGTATTGTCTCTATTCCCATCTCGTATACTTTTTTAGATGATCTTTGTGATAGCTCAACTCTAAACCCTAAATTCGTAAAGAAAGTAAACCAGAACGGATAATTCTCATATAAATTAAGCACTCTTGGAATCCCTATTGTTCCTCTTGTTGCTTCTTCTTTTTTTAATGGTATATAATTAAATATTCTTTTATATTTATAATCATAAACATTAGGTATTTCCTCTTTTTTATTGCTAACTCCAAGTGCCTTTTCGCACCTATTACCAGATATAAATTGGCGATCATTATCAAACTTATTAATTGTAAGAACACATTGATTAGCACATTGCTTACATCTTCCCATGGTTGTTTCTATAACTAAGCTATCTAATTCATCTGCTGATAATAATGTAGACTTAGCACCTTTAACATACCTTTCTTTTGCAATAAGTGATGCACCAAATGCTCCCATTAAGCCTGCAATATCTGGCCTTACAGCCTCTCTACCTGAAACAATTTCAAAAGCACGAAGTACCGCACTATTATAAAAAGTTCCCCCTTGAACTATTATTTTTTTACCCATGTCTTTAGGATCTCTTATTTTAATAACTTTAAGTAGTGCATTTTTTATTACCGAATAAGAAAGCCCTGCTGATATATCTCCTACAGATGCCCCTTCTTTCTGGGCCTGCTTAACTCTTGAATTCATAAACACTGTACATCTTGAACCTAGGTCAACTGGGCTTTTAGCTTGAAGCGCTACCTCTGCGAACTTTGATACTTCCATATTTAAAGATTTAGCAAACGTCTCTATAAACGAACCACAACCAGATGAACAAGCTTCATTTAGCATTATGCTATCTATTACCCCATCTTTTATTTTTAGACATTTCATATCTTGACCACCAATATCTAATATAAAATCAACTCCAGGCATAAAAGATTCTGCTGCCTTATAATGAGCTATGGTCTCAATTTCTCCAATGTCCACTTTTAATGCTGCCATTATTAATTTTTCTCCATAACCTGTTGCAACAGAATTTAAAATAGTAACACCCTTGGGTATTATTGAATATATATGTTTTAGTGCTTTTCTAACTGACATTAATGGATTGCCTTCATTACTACCATAAAAAGAATGCAAAATTGCACCTTCTTCATCTATAAGTGTAACTTTAGTCGTTGTCGAACCTGAATCTATTCCTAAATAACAATTTCCAGTATACCCTTCAAGTTCACGTCTTTTAGCCTTATACTTGCTTTGCCTTTCATTAAAAGCTTGTAGCTCATTATCATCTGCAAATAGAGGACTAAATCTACGAACATCATTACTTGTAGCTTCCATAAGTTTAGGTATTAAATTTTTTAAATGTTCAAAGGAAATAACACTATTCTCCTTTGAAGACATTGCTGCCCCTACTGCTACAAAAAGCTGAGAATCATTTGGAAAAATAACTTGATCCTCTGTAAGTTTTAAAGTTTCGATGAACCTTTTTCGAAGTTCTGACAAGAAAAACAGTGGTCCACCTAAAAATGCAACATTTCCTCTTATTGGTCTTCCACAAGCAAGCCCACTAATAGTTTGGTTAACTACTGACTGAAAAACCGATACAGCAATATCTTCTTTTGCAGCACCTTCATTTAACAATGGTTGAATATCAGTTTTTGCAAATACACCACACCTAGCCGCTATTGGATATATAGTCTTATAGTTTTTGGCAAGTTCATTAAGTCCAGTTGCGTCAGTTTGAAGAAGTGATGCCATTTGATCAATAAATGCACCAGTACCACCAGCACAAGTACCATTCATTCTTTGATCTATGCCACCATCAAAATAAATGATTTTTGCATCTTCTCCACCGAGTTCTATAGCTACATTCGTTCTTGGAATAATCTTTTCTATTGCATAAGTACTTGCTATTACTTCCTGAATAAAAGGGATATCCATCCATTTAGATAAGGCTAGTCCACCTGATCCTGTTACAACTATAGTAATATTTGATTGACTAAAATTATTATAAGCCTCATTTAAAAGCTCTGCAATTGTACTTTTAATATCTGAGAAATGTCTCTGATACTTGCTATAAATCGTTTTTTCTTGCTCATCTAACACTACTATTTTAACAGTAGTAGACCCTACATCTAACCCAACATGTAATACATTTTTCATAATCATCTTCTCTTTCCTCGCAAGTTCGATTTATTTTTGTTTCTAAAATTCATTCTATATATTTATGCGTTTTGATATAAATTCATTATTTAAAAAAATATTTGTTTGTCACATATCCTATTTTTAGTTTATATATTTTTATTCTTCAAAAACATAATTTATTCTCAAAATCGCAACTTATTAGCATAATCTATCAATTAATTATATCATTTTTATGTCTATTTTACATATCTACCACGTTTAGAAAAAGTTTAATAAACGAGTACATAATATTATAACTCAATAAATATGATATTTTCAACCTATTTTTAATTAATTAATTTAGAAACTAATGTCAATTATTTTATATTTATATAAAAACACTCAAGACTTGTAATTTTGATTTAATCCCATTTATCATCTTTAACAATGTTCGTTAACAATACATTATAATCCCTCATATACTAAACTATAACTTTGAAGGGATGATAAAGTGATTAAAGTAGAAATTAATAATATATGTATGAACTACCACTCATTAACTGCAGAAACTCCTGCTCTAGCAGATATCTCCTTTGGTGTACAAGAAGGTCACTTTTTAAGTATTGTAGGCCCTTCTGGTTGCGGAAAATCTACGCTATTAAACATAATAGCAGGCTTGATTTCTCCGTCATCCGGAGAAATTAAAATTAATTGTAGTACTGAGAGCTCAAGTTTTTTAAAAATTGGATATATGTTTCAAAAGGATCAATTGTTTGACTGGTTAACTATATGGGACAATGTGCTTTTAGGCCTTAAAATTAATCATTCAATTACAGATGTCAATAAGAAAATAGTAAAAAAACTTTTAATAAGTTATAATCTTTGGGAATTTAGGGACCATCACCCTAGAGAATTATCCGGAGGTATGAGGCAAAGGGTTGCTTTAATTAGAACCTTAGCTTTAAATCCTGAATTACTTCTTTTAGATGAACCATTTTCAGCTTTAGACTATCAAACTAGATTAAACATCAGTGATGAAGTTTATGAAATTATAAAAAAAGAAAAAAAGACCACAATAATGGTGACACATGACATATCAGAAGCCATCGCTATGTCCGATGAAATTATTATCCTTTCTAAACGACCTGCTGTAATTGTTAAACACATGACACTGGAATTTGGTGAAAACTTTTCTTATCCCCTAAAACGTAGAGAAGCTCCAAATTTCAGTGTTTACTTCAATGAAATTTGGAAGGAGTTGAATAATAATGCTTATTCAAAGTGATGAACAGAAAAAATATATTAAAAATGTGAAAAGAAGAAAACGCATTATTATTTTTACAAGAATAATAATACTAATTTCATTTTTTAGTCTTTGGGAAATAGCCGGAAGACTAAACTGGATAGATTCATTCCTAACAAGTACACCCTCGAAAATGTTTACATCATTTATACAAGTATATAATGAAGGAACTCTTTTAAATGACATCTCAATAACATGTTTTGAAACCATAACAGGTTTCTTACTTGGAACAATATTAGGAGCCCTCATAGCTGTACTCTTGTGGTGGTCTGATTTCGTATCTAAAGTTTTAGATCCGTATATAATTGTATTAAACGCTTTACCCAAAGTAGCTCTTGCACCTATAATTATATTTTGGGTAGGCAACGGTATAACAGCAATAATAGTAATAGCTCTCTTAATATCAATCGTTGTAACTATAATAAGCATTCTTGGTGGCTTTAGGGATGTGGATGAAGATAAAATAAAGCTTTTAAAAACTTTTGGAGCTTCAAAACTTCAAATACTAATTAATCTAATTATTCCTGCATCTATTCCAACCCTTATTTCTGCACTTAAGATAAACGTAGGCCTATCCTGGGTAGGTGTAATTATGGGAGAGTTCTTAGTAGCTAAAGAAGGTTTAGGCTTTTTGATAATTTATGGCGGACAAGTTTCTCAGCTAGATATGGTAATGATGAGTATAGTTATACTATCAGTTTTAGCTTACCTTATGTACGAGGTGGTGGCCTTTATTGAAAGAAAAGTAGTTTTTAAAAACAAATGAAATTTTACTTATAATGAATATAAATTAAAACCCTTGGACAGTATTTATATTAAATAATCAATTTATAATTCTTTTATGTATCATAAGGAGGATAATAATGGAATACTTTCAAAAGGCTAACGATGTATACAATACTAAAGATTATAGTAGAGCAATATCTCTATATAAGAAAGCTGCTGAAATGAAAGATAATGAAGCTGGTGCGATTTATAATAGTGCAGTATGTTTTATTCATTTAAAAAAATATGAAGATGCAATACCTTTATTTCATGCTGCTATATCATTGCGGCCTGAAAGCAAATACTTTTTCAACTTAGCATACTGTTATGCTATGTGTTTTAACAAACCAAAAGCATTATATTATTTTAATACTGCTTGGTCGCTAAATAATGATGATGAAGATTGCGAAAAAGCTATTAATTTATTATTAAAAAGTTATAAAAAAGCTACCTAATTTAATTTTAGGTAGCTCTTCTTTTACCATTCACCAGCTATACTCTCTTGTTTATGATCTATATTAAATCTTTCACTATTAAAATAGTCTCCTCCAATTAAAAATGTGGGATCTACATTAATCCATTTATTTTCTTTTTCTATATATACTTGATTCCAAGCATGGCTAACCCAATTACTTCCATTAAATCCTTGACCAGTTATAATTCTTACCTTTATATTGTTAGCTCTGCACATAGCAACGTAGAGACATGCATAATCAAAACATATACCACTCCTAGAATTATAAGTTGGGATGGCTCCAGAGGTCATTTGTGTATCATTATTTAATACCCTATTTGCTTTTTCATCACTATAAACTATTTCACTACCTACCCATTTGTATATAACCCGTGCCTTATCCTTAGTTCCGCTTTTACCTTGAACAAGTTTAATTGCGAACTTGTTTATCTCATCATTAGACTTAACTCCTTGCTCTAGTGTAATGCCATTGTAATAAACTATACCCTTTTGCTTGTTGTTTTGTACATTTGGCGCAGGCGACGAGGGATCTTTTACCTCTATAGTAAATGAATTGTTAACAATATTAGGAAGTTTTTTCGCAAGTTTTGAATTAGTAAGCGGTATTACTACTTGTTTTGATATATAATTGTATACTTGTGATTCTTCCAAATACTTATTGTATGTATCAGCTACATTAAGAAGTGACATAAAATTCAATACAAAAGTAATAACAATTACATAAGAAATTGCTTTAGGCACTTGAAATATCGCGCCAACAATTCTGTTAAATAAAACACTCTTTTTCTTTAACTTATTCTCTATAGTATCAAAGAGCGGGTAAAGAGTAATACGCGCAATAATATTAACAACAAACATTATGATACTATAAATTATCATTATCAAAAGTGGCATAAGTACTATATAAACTACCAATGGATTACTATTAATAAATTCTATAGCTTTTGCTGGTATATTTTTATATATATTTGCATACATAGCTTCATCATGTTGAATAAATATTTTTTTGCTGTAATAAATGCCCAAACACAAAGCAAATAAAAATGAAAAACTTTGGAAAACTCCTTCAATAGTTCCTTTTAAATATTCAGATGAAAACTTAGTTATAAAGCCTCTAATTATTGGGTATATAAACAATAATATCAAAATTATACTTACTGGTTCCCTAAACAATACAATCACCTACTTTAATTCGTATTATTTTTTTCCTCCGCCTTATTATATTTTGAAAACTAAATGGAGCAAATTTATAATTAACCTTATATCTATTCATCTTCCACACCATTAATCAAATTTCTTAACACTTTTTTTATTTGCTCCCACCTAAAACCACGTCGCAAAAGATAGTCGTAAAGCTTCTTGTATATTTTTATTTTCTCAGTCTCAGACCTTACTAATATATTGTACCTTTTACTAGCTAGTTCATACAAATTATTATAATCTTGCGTCGATGTATCCTCATAAATCTCACTTATTTGCAAAGATATCTCGTCCGAAAGGTTATCCTCATTGTCATCGATCGTGAGTTCATCCATAACTTTTCTAATTAGCTCGTAATCATACCCAGTACGTGCCAAATAATCTGCTGTTTTTTTGTACAGTTTTTGTTTATCTTTTTCAGTCTTAGATAATGTTACTATTTTTTTACTTCCTAACCTCAAAGCTGTTTCTAGTAACTGCTTATTAGTTATCTTACCAAGTTCTTCATTAATTAATTCTTTTGGTAGAAATTTCTTTAATAATGCAAACTTAATCTTATTTTTACCACAAGATCTAACTTTCTCTTTTATATATAACTTAATAAATCGGGTATCATCAATAAAATCATATTGCCTTAAAAACTCCATTACCCTGTCTATAGTTTTAACATCAAATTCTTTCATTGTTAATTTATCTATTACTTGCTTTGTTGACTTAAAATTTCTTTCTAAAAAATGAAGTGCACAAGTTTTTCCTTTTATATAATTATCTTCATTAACTATACTGTAAAGGTCCTCCTTGTCCATGACCCTACCTTTAGTTATATTATGAATATAAACAAGCTGAGCGTCACATGCAAAAGCATACTCTCCATCCATGTAGATGTTAACTCTAGCCTTGTTCTTCTTTTGGAATTCTATTTTTGTTATACTGCTACTCAATATCAGCCTCTCTTTTCTGGTAAAAATATGTGAATTGTTGGTTTTTGTAATACTTTTCTAGAAACATTATATAAATCTTCACTTTTAACATTTCCCATGTTTTTCATATCATCAGTAAATTGATATATATCTTCGTTATCCATAGCCTGATGAAGTACATAATTGGAAAGATCTGTAGAATCCTCAAGTGTTGATGCAATGGCCGTTTTCATTATTTTTTTCATTAATGATATTGTATTATCATCGAAAACTATTTTCTCAGTTAATATATCTTGAATTACAGTATCAATTACATGAATTGCCTCATCAACATTTTTTTCCGATACTGATGTATAAATATATAGTGTTTTAACGTTATTTGAAGTATCCAAATGAGTATAAACATCATAAGACAATCCTCTTTCCTCTCGAAGCTCTCTAAATAATATTGAATTAGAACTTTCACCAAATTTAAAATTTAAAATTCTAAGTGCTAGTTCCTCATCCTTAGATAATCCATTAAATGTATATAAATAAAGTATTGTACTTTGCTCAATTTCTTTTTTATATGATACTTTTTTAATAAATTGTTGTTTTTCAGCTATTATTTTTTTCTTTTCAAATTTTTTCTTAGTCCACTTACCAAAACATTTACTTACAATATTTATTATGTCCTCATGTTCAAATGGAGATACAATAGATATAAAAGAATTATTCGGCAAATAATATTTATTATAAAACTTAACAAGTTGCTCCCTTGTAACATTTTTTATAATATCTTCATTTCCGATAGTATCTTCCTTAAGTGGACTATCTTTAAAGGCAATTTCATTAACTCTTTGAAAACTTAAGTCTTCAATATCATCATTAATTGTTCTAATTTCAGATAATATAACGCCTCTTTCCTTTTCAATTTCTGAAGTAGGGAATGTAGAGTTTAAAAGCATATCCCCCATAAGTGTTATAGCATTCTCTAATTCCTCATTTAAAATTGATGCACTATATACTGTAGAATTGAAATCAGTATAGGCGTTATATTCTCCACCTAAATTTTCCAAGTCATTGTTTAGTTTCTCATTAGTCCTAAGCTCGGTACCCTTAAATAGCATGTGCTCAATAAAATGTGCTATGCCTTTTTCATCTTTTTCTTCGAAAAGCGAACCTATATTTATTCCAGCATGAACTGCTGATATTTGACTATCCTTTTTAATAGTAATAAGTTTTATACCATTGCTTAATTCTGTTTGTTTTGTATTAAAAATTTCTTTAATCATCATATTCTCCTTTATCCAAAAAATATATTATTAATTATAATCTTCAAAAACACACTATTAATATCTTCATAAGGTTAATTACCCTTTAACTTTTCAAAAAATAATTTACTTACATTTAAATAAATAGTATATATTATTTAACTATATCATACTTTTAACTACTTTAGACTATATTTTTAAGCAATTTAGAGTACATTATTTTGTATATTATAGCGAAAGCTATTGACTAATTAAGATTTATACATTAGAATTGAAGTTCGAGTCAAATACTCATAGACAGTTCGCAACCATCCTGTCTTAAACTAAAACTATGGAGGCACAAAATTGAATATTAAATTAAATGAAGGAACTATGTCTGTAAAAATAAGAAAAATCGTTTTTGCAGCAATGGTGGCTGCTATTTATGCGGCTTTAACTCTAAGCTTATCGTTTTTCAGCTTTGGAGTTATTCAATATCGCGTAGCTGAAGGACTTACTATCCTGCCTTATTTTGCATCCTTTTCTATTCCAGGATTGCTAATAGGTTGTATAGTTTCTAATATTATAAGTCCACTAGGTATTATGGATATGGTTTTCGGTTCCCTTGCAACACTTATATCCGCAATTTTAACTTACTATATTGGTAAGAGCAAACTAAAGTTCAAAAGAATACTTGCTCCATTACCAGCTGTAGTAGTAAATGCCTTTGTTATAGGCATACTGTTAAAGCTTTTATATGTCAAGGACATGCCCCTTTTACTTTGTATGCTGCAAGTAGCATGGGGAGAATTAGTCTGCTGTTATGGAATTGGATTACCTCTTATTTATATTATTGAAAAGAACTCACTTTTGAGAAATTTTTTTAAATAATAATGAAAAGCAATTTTATTTTGTTTTTTTAGTTTAATATTTATTGTTTTGTATAGAAAATTGTAATAATAGATGTATTTGATACTTTATGAGAAGAAAGAGGAATTTTAATTAATGGAAAAAGTTAAATTTGATGAATTAGGACTAAACGAATCTGTACTACACGCTATACAGGATTTAAAATTTGAATACCCATCTGATATCCAAGAAAAAGCTATCCCAGTAGTACTCGCTGGCTTTGATATCATAGGTCAAGCTCAAACAGGAACTGGTAAAACATTAGCATTCGGTGCACCTATATTGAGTAGAATGGAAAAATCAAACGGTAAGGTTCAAGCAATAATAATGTCTCCAACAAGAGAACTTGCTGTTCAAGTTTCTGAAGAACTTCAACGTATTGCAAAACATGAAAGAATTAAGATATTACCAATCTATGGTGGTCAATCTATCGATAGACAAATATCAGCTCTAAAAAGAGGCGTAGATATTGTAGTTGGAACTCCAGGAAGATTACTAGACCATATTAGAAAAGGTACTTTAAAACTAGCAAATGCTAAATTTCTTGTTTTAGATGAAGCTGACGAAATGTTAAACATGGGCTTTATTGAAGATATTGAAAGTATTATAAGTAACTTAAGTGAAGATAGACAGACATTACTTTTCTCAGCTACTATGCCAAGAGCTATTAAAATATTGTCAAAGAAATATATGCATCCTGAAACAAAGATTATTGCAATAGAAAAGAAATCTTTAACTGTTTCTACTATTAAGCAATATTATTATGAAGTAAATAATAAAAACAAATTTGAATCTCTATGTAGAATTCTTGATGTTGATGCTCCTAAAACTTGTATATTATTCTGTAAAACTAAAAAAGGTGTAGATGAGTTAGTTGATGCATTACAACCTAGAGGTTATACAGTAGAAGGTATGCACGGAGACATGAAACAAAGCCAAAGAATGAACACTCTTAAAAAATTCAAAGAAGGTAATTTAAACTTCTTAATTGCAACTGATGTAGCTGCAAGAGGAATAGATGTAGAGGATGTTACTCATGTAATAAATTATGATTTACCACAAGATAGCGAATCATATATACATAGAATTGGTAGAACAGGTAGAGCTGGTAAAGAAGGTACAGCATATAGTCTTATTACAAGACGTGAATCATCAGCTATAAGACAAATTGAACGTGATACTAAAAGCGTAATTAATAAAAAAACTGTACCTACTATAACAGATATTTTTGCTGCTAAATCAGACACTATTATAGATCAAATAAAATTAGTTCTAAAAGAAAATTTATATGAAAATTTTCTTCCACTAGGACAAAATCTTATTGCAGAATTTGGTGATGAGGATGTAGCTGCTTCTTTAATAAAAATTATTTTTGATAAAGAAGTTAACTATAACTATGCAGATGATAGTACAACAACAACATCTGATACTGTTAGATTATTCTTATCTATAGGAAGAATGGATGAAGTTATGACTAAGGATATTATCGCTTTCTTATGTGAAACTGCTAATATTAACAAAAATGAACTTGGCCGTATTGACATCTTAGATAAATTTTCTTTCTTAGATGTACCATCAAACTTAGTTGATGCTATTTTAACTAATAGTTCAGGTAAGAGATTAAACAGCAGAAAAGTAAATATTGAAGTTGCTAAATCTAGAAGATAATTTTAACAAACAGAGGGGGTGTCTCAAAATGATTTAAAAATCATTTCAAGAGGCATCTCCTTTTCTTTGTTATTTTTAGGCCAAAT
>NZ_CALEVF010000108.1 GCF_937920395.1 uncultured Clostridium sp.
ATACACTTACAGGTATACTTGAAGAATATAAACAATATAAAGTTGAAGTGGAACAGTATAAAAAGGCACTTGCAGATGCTCAATCTAAAAATATTGAATTAAAAGATAACATTAAAGACAATAATTTTATTGTTAACAATTTAAACAAAGACATTGTTAACTTAAAAGAAGATCATGAGAAGGCTACTAATGGATTGACTAAGAGCCAGGAGCAGTTAAAGGATAAACATATCGAAGATATTCAGCAGTTGCAAGAGAAGGCTAGTATAACAATGGATAAGGCATTATTAAAACTACAAAAGGAGCAACAGGAGCAGTTAAGCCAAAATCAATTAAAGTATAATGAAGAGATACAAGAATATCAAAGTAAATATAAAGCACTATTAGAAGAACTGGAGAAGAAGAAACCAACTCCAAGGGTTAAAAAAGATAATGCAACGGGGAAAGTAGTTAAATAATGGTCTGTAAAGTAATATAGCCTATAAGGTAGACAATTGAAGGTGTCTGCTTTATAGGCTATTGTATTATTAACTTATATTTAATTAAAGGGGGACTCTAATTAAAAAAATTATTTGTTAATTACTATATATTTATAATAACAAGTAATTGTGATATTAGTATCCAATATTTATGTAAAAAACATGTGAATCTTAAGGGAGCGATAGCGACCAATAACTTTAACCTAAAGTATAACAGAGTAGACTTTACTAGCGTAAAGATGTACTCTCCGAGGGGGAATAATAAGGCAAGCCATATTACAAACATTAAAAACTTGTAGTTCTAATTAATCCAATTCCAATAAGTAAAGCTAAAATGGGAATGGATAAATAAAAAGAGCAGCACAAAAAAAATAGATGACTATGCAAGCAATTCGGGAGATATATTTTAGAATCCCCACCCTATTACCAATTAAGTCTATTATAAAATAAATATGGTAACTTTTAATGAATAATCAATATAATAAATGTATACAATATATATACAACGTATTTACAAAATTAATTATTTGATATACAATGTATATAATGTAATGAAAGGAGTGATACTATGGCTCTAAAAACAGTTAATATCCGCATTGATGAAGAATTAAAAAAACAAGCTGAAATCCTTTTTTCTGATTTTGGTATGAATATGACAACCGCATTTACTATTTTTGTAAAAGCAGTTATAAGAGAACGAAAAATACCTTTTGAAATTACTGCAAGTGAACCGTTTTATAACGATTCTAATATGGAACACTTGGAAAAATCTATCAATCAACTTAATCAAAAAAAAGGTACAATACACGAACTTATTGAGGTAGAAGATGAAAAAACTATGGTCTGATGAAGCTTGGAGTGATTACGTTGATTGGCAATCACAGGATAAAAAAACATTAAAGAAAATTAATCAACTTCTTAAAGATATAGATTGCAACGGATACAGTGGTATTGGAAAACCCGAGCCATTGAAATATGGGTTACAAGGGTTTTGGAGTAGAAAAATTGATAGTGAAAACCGTTTGGTATACTGCATTGAAGATGAACAAATTGAAATAGCTCAATGTAAAACACACTATGAAAAATAATGCATAAAAGGGGTGTATATTCCTACCCTATTACTAATCTTTTAAAAACTATATTTCTAAAAAATTAAGTAGGCGGACAAAAGTACACTGGCTAATAAAAAACGCAAATATTTTGCGTTCGCTTGCGATTTTTTATTGCTCTTTTTGTGTCCTTTTGTCCACCTACTTTTTCAGTGAAACTGAAATGTAAATATTTGTTAAGGATACTACGTTTGAGATACTAAAACACCGTCCAAACTGAGTGAAGTCCGGGTTGACTCGTACACTTTCACTATTTTGGGACGGTATTTGTAGTATTAATCCCACTTAATTTCTAGTACGTTATGTTCATTTAAAAATTCTTTTAGATTAACTTTATATCCACTTTTTTTTAAAATATTCATAAGTTTTTCAATAACTTCTTTATTAACATTCTTATGATAAAAAAGTATAGTTGTTGAAAACCCTCCTATTTTAGCTATGACCTTAATTTGACTTAATATATCTTTGAGTTCTATTTGTACTATTTTGTCTATTTCAATGACCTCTTCTAAAATTGAATTTGTAAGTTCTTTCATTTCAGAAGCAGATTTAATTTTTAAAGTGTCACTAGTATCTTCGATTGGTGTATCTGTATTTTTGGATAAAAAATCATGCTGATCTTTATGTGATGTTTGTACTACAATTATATTTTTACCTATAGCCCCAAGCTCTATAGAATGTCTTCCAGCTTCAATTTCAAGTCTTTTCTGACCTTCTTTTAGTTCTGTTTGTCCTTCTAATATTTTAACCAACATATCTTTTATTTCATTATTATCCAATTAGCTCACCACCTTAAAAGATTATATTATTATAGATATAAAAAAAGAAATTGATATTTGCCATATTATGAGTTAAAATGTAAATAATATTAGATAAAGAATATTTTGAAGTTAAAAAAAGGTTTCAAAAAATAAAATAAAATTCTCCAACTCCGGTTAATGTATTGAAGTACAAAAACCGGCAGTATCCAAATATGTATTCACAACATACATACATGAATTTTGAAGAACTATATTAAATTGATTATATCAATCTTAATATGATTTATCAAGTCCTTATGTAGAAATACGTAGGGGCTTTTTTATTTTCATATTGAGAGTTGTTAGAGCAAGAGAGCAACTATAAATAATTTCTAACGGTGACATGAAGCCAATGCAGAAAATTTATGGGGAGTTGTAGTATTTAAGCTTATTTGTATTCTTCGCCCTGAGAAGGGTGTGTATGACCTTTTAAAATATTATACAGGGTGGTTCGCTACGGTCATAAGACAAGGGTGTAATAAAAATATGGACAAGTTGTTTATAGGTATACGTGGAGTAGAGCGTATATAAAAAGTATTATAACAAATAGGCTTTCGGAAACTTCAACATCAACCAAATATTACTGTTATCCTAGATTTTTAGGGTAACTACGCCCTTTCTTAACATTCCCAAATATTAGTTGATCAAAGCCATAGTGTCAATTACTATCTTAAGTAAATATAAATTATAGATTAACAATAGTGGTATCGATAAAAACATAGGAACTATAAGACATTACAGACCAATAAAAGTCGTGAAATTATTCTTGAACTAAACCGCTAACAGCGGTGGCAGACGAGTGCTAATAATATTAATTTAATTTTTATTTAAATAAAATACAAAGAAGTATCCTATTTGACTAGGATACTTCTTTAATATAATGCACACTTCCTATAAGCTTTTATTGATG
>NZ_CALEVF010000109.1 GCF_937920395.1 uncultured Clostridium sp.
AGCTTGAGAGAGGTTGGGACTTTGATGTTACTCAGGTCATCGGACTAACCAATGACGATGCTGTTACAACTGAATTTCGCTGGGTAAAAGAGGTAGTAGAACGCCTTAATCGAACTTTCAAATTTTCTTACCGTGTAACAGGTGGCTACGGAAGTGAAAATGGTGCTCTTTATGGCGTTTCTCTTTGGGTTGCTTATTACAATTTTCTACGTCCCCATCCTTATAACTATTGGAAGCCGTTAAATGAATTAGACGAGTTAACCAATGCAGGTAATATGCCTGCTAAATGGCAATTGCTCATTTTACTTGGCCAACAAAGAATCTTGAAAATGCAAAAGAATCAATGTTCATAATCAAGTAATATATCTTTAATTTTAATTAAATTTTGCCTTAACTCTAAGGCTTTTTTGGCACGTCTAATTTCATTCTAATGTTGATGAATCAGGCCATTTTAAACATATTTATTTTGTATTCAAGCCCAACTAGTTGATCTCATTTTTTCATAAATCACTTTACACTACCTATAAAATTGTTTTAATACTTTGATTATAATACTTTTTAGCGATTTTATTTGGTTTATAACTTTATTTTTGTAAATTTAATCAGTAAATGCTGCATTTAGGAGAAGTGAAAACGAAAATTTATATTAGTATGCATTAGCGGTATGGCTTAGATAAGGAGAAATAGAAGCTAGATTGATTGTATTAGAAACATAGTGTGGTAATGATTTAATGAGTAATAATCAGATGATTAATAGAATTTAAAGTACACAACTTGAGATAGAATAGGCAATAGAGCTGAAAGGCTCTTTTTTTATGAGAATTTATAAAGCACTTATTGCAACTATGGTATATGAAGTAAAGAAACTTGAAAAACTCATGTAAAAGCAATTCACAAGACATTAGCTGAAAAAGAAATCAAAGTTAATAGTGGGTTTTGTCCTAAATGTGGAGAGAAACTAGTATTAAGAAATGGAAGGTATGGTCCATTTAAAGGATGTGGAAATTTTCCTAGATGTAGGTTTATTTCAAAATAGAAGTTAACTTCAGTAATGAACTATGGGATATGGACAGTCACCTGAAAACAGGGAGGGCTGCTTTTATAAAATAATATTCAACATGACTATAATCTTTTATAGTGAGTTTACAATTATTGGTCTGCTGATACGACCCCATTACAGAAATTGGTAACGAAGTGTACAAGTTCTGTTTGCTATAAATTTGGTGAAATAGTTTAGCAAAACAAATTGTATTTACAATTTGTTCACGACCCCCGGGGGAATTTTTGAAGGAGCTTGCGACTGAAATTGCTACATTTGTTGAAGCGTCCTTAATAGTTGATAAATAAGCCATTTTTTTATATGCTGCTTTCCACCTATCTGATGATGAATCAACCCTTTTTGCTCCGATTATATTGATATCAAAGCCATTTTCTTCGAAGTTTTGTCTTGGTAGCTTTCCAGCTAAGTATTCATTGATAAATATTATTTTAAATTCGTAATTATATATTATTGAATATTCACTAACTCTTAGAACATTTTATTCATTTCTAACTTTCTAATATCATCTTTGGTAAATAAAATATTACTCATTTACTGGCCTTCTATCAATATATTAATTATACAAAAAAAGCACCTGTAGCTCAAACACTTTTTTTAAAGTGTCCAGTCTACAGATACCAGTTTATTTAAGAACTTCCTTTTAATATATATACATATTTAATTTTTAATTAAGTAGAGTATAGTAATTTATTTTACTTTATCTAAGGAGGTTTGATATCTTTGGCCATAGACCCCGTTACAGAAATTGGTAACGTAGTGGACAAGCTCTGTTTGCTAGTGGACTAAGGCGTTTGCAATACAACAAAAATAAATATTGCTTAAAAATAAAAAATATGATAAACTTGCATTAAAGTATACGCTTTAACAATATAAAAGAGGAGTTTGAGATGAAGATATGATTGATAATAAATTGTTAATTGAAGAGTTTAAAAAACATAACGGTATAATGAGAACATCAGAACTTAATAATATTTGTATTGATAGCAGGAATATATTACGTCTTTTAAATGAAGAAAAAATTATAAAACTTAAAAAGGGAGTGTATCAATTATCAGATGATATTGACACACCAGATGAAGTTATTATATCAAAATTATTTCCTTCAGCTGTAATTTATCTTAATAGTGCTCTTTTTTATTATGGATATACTGATAGAATTCCTTCATCATGGCAAATAGCAGTTGATAAGAATGTTGCTAAAAGTCAGTTTAAAATAACTTATCCAAGTATAACACCATTTTATTTGATAAATAAGTTTATGGATATTGGAATAACAGAATATTGTATAGGTAATGTTAAAATTAAAATTTTTGATAGGGAACGTACAATATGTGATGTTTTGAGATATGAAAATAAGATAGATAAAGAAGTATTTAATAAGGCTATTCAAAGTTATATTAAAGATAAAGAAAAAAATATAAACAAACTTATGGAATATGCTAGAATTTTAAAAGTTGTAAAAAAAATAAAAATATATATTGGAGTGTGGTTATAGTGGGGGATGCAACAGATATTGGAGCATCAGTAATTGCAAGATTAAAAAACAAAGCAAAAAAGGAAAGATTACAATTACAGCTTTTAGCAAAACAAATTGTATTTACAATTTGTTCACGACCCCCGGGTACGCCACGAAGTGCGTACCTGTAGTGCAGGTGGGAATCCTGCAT
>NZ_CALEVF010000110.1 GCF_937920395.1 uncultured Clostridium sp.
TGGTTACTTTTTGTGCAAAAAAATATATATGATTTCTTTAAATAATGAGTTTAGGAATAAAACTATAATACCAGCATATGTTGAATTATAGAAAGAAAACTAAGTCTGTACGCAAGGAAGACTCATTATAGAGGTTCCTTCTTTTAAATAAGAAGGTTCCGTTATAAGGGGGCTTCCTTTTTTTTATAATTCTTTATAACAAATTTCAAATTAAATATATTTTTAAAGTAAGTTTTAAAAAACAATTTAGGAGGACTTTATATGGTAATCGTAATGAAAGCAAATGCAAAAGAGGATCAAATTTTAGCTATGAAGAAAAAATTAGAAGAATTAGGTTTCATGGTCCATGTTTCAAAAGGAGAAAGCCATTGTGTTTTAGGGCTTGTTGGTGATACAACCACAATAAACGAAAGTCAAATCGAGGCAGTGGAGTGTGTGGATAAGGTTATGAGAGTTCAAGCACCTTACAAAAGAGGTAACAGACTATTTCATCCAGATGATTCAATAATAAAGGTGGATGAACTAACAATTGGTGGAAAAGAACTTGCTATAATAGCTGGTCCTTGCGCTGTTGAAAGTGAAGAACAATTAATACATATTGCAAAAGATGTAAAAAGAGCTGGAGCTAATTTTTTAAGAGGGGGAGCTTACAAACCAAGAACTTCACCATATAGTTTTCAAGGAATGGAAGAAGAAGGATTAAAAATATTATTAGAGGCTAAAAAAATAACGGGACTTCCAATAGTAACTGAAGTTATGAGTGTTGAACTTGTTGATAAAATATCTCAATATGCTGATGTTTTACAAATTGGTGCTAGAAATATGCAAAATTTTGATCTTTTAAAGGAAGTAGGAAGATGTAATAAAACAATTTTATTAAAAAGAGGTATGAGTGCAACAATTGAAGAACTTCTTATGTCTGCTGAATACATAATGTCTGAGGGAAATGAAAAAGTAGTTTTATGTGAAAGAGGAATTAGAACATTTGAAACTTTTACAAGAAATACTTTAGATTTAAGTGCAATTCCTGTACTTAAGAAGCTTAGTCATTTACCAGTTATAGTAGATCCAAGTCATGCTGCTGGTAAATGGTGGTTAATAGAACCTCTTGCAAAAGCTGCTATAGCAGTAGGTGCAGATGGTCTTGAAATTGAAGTACACTATGATCCTGCTAATGCACTTAGTGATGGTCCTCAATCTTTAAAACCTGAAAAATTTGAAAATCTTATGAAGTCTATAAGAGTAATTGCAAAAACACAAAACAAAATAGTTTAAGAGGTGGTAAATTTGGATTGTACTGACTTTAATATTACAATTGTAGGCTTAGGACTTATAGGTGGCTCCTTTGCCATGGCATTAAGAAATTTAAATCCTAAAAATATTTGGGCCATTGACATTGATAAAGAAACTCTAAGAGTAGCGGAGAAAATGAATATCATTGATAAGGGATATTTAAGTCCAGAAATACCACTTAGTAATTCAGATATTGTGATACTTGCAGTTTATCCTCAAAAGACTATAAATTTTGTAAAAAACAATATGAATTTATTTAAAAGTGGAGCAGTTATTACAGATACCGCTGGAATTAAAAGTAATTTGATACATGAAATCATGCCTGTACTTAGAGGAGATTTAGATTTTATAGGTGGACACCCTATGGCGGGAAAAGAAGAATCAGGGCTTAAGGCCGCATCAAAGGATATGTTTAAAAATGCAAATTATATTATAACTCCAATTAATGGGAACAAAGAAGAAAACATAAATCTAGTAGGGACACTTGCTAAGGGTATGGGTTGCAAAAGAGTGGTTTATCTTACCCCTAAAGAACATGATGATATAATTTCTTATACAAGTCAGTTACCGCATATCATAGCTGTTTCTTTAATTGATTGTAATAATTTAATTAAAGGGACAGCTAAGTTCATTGGTGGAAGCTTTAGGGATACAACTAGAGTTGCTACTATAAATGGTGAATTATGGCCCGAATTACTCTTATACAATAAGGAAAATATAATTAGTAAGATAGAAGATTTCGAAAAAAATATAAAAGAAATAAAAATTGCAATAATAAATAATGATGCTGTTTTTCTAAAAAAAAGGTTTGAGGATGCAACAAAGAAGAGAGAGGAGATAGTTAAAGGTGCATAATATAGAAGTTAAAGCTTCCAGTGGAAGTTATCCAATATATATCGAAAATGGATTATTAAGTGAAATCGGGGTAGAAGTTAAAAAGATATATAAAGGAAGACGAATAGCTGTTGTTACAGATTCTAATGTTGACAAATTTTATGGGCAAAAGGTTATTAATTCATTAAAAGAATCAGGTTTCGAACCCTTTAAAATAGTGGTAAAAGCGGGAGAAGAAAGCAAGTCATTTGGAACTTTACTTGAGGTGTATGATAAACTTTTAGATTTTAAGATAAACAGAGGAGATATTATTATCGCATTAGGTGGAGGCGTTGTAGGTGATATGACTGGTTTTGCAGCCTCAACTTTCTTAAGGGGCATTTCACTTATACAAATCCCAACTACATTACTTGCACAGGTGGATAGCAGTGTAGGAGGAAAGGTTGCCGTAGATTTACCTCGTGGAAAGAATTTAGTGGGAAGCTTTTATATGCCTAAGGCAGTTTTTATTGATCCATTGCTACTTCAAACACTTAATGATAAGTATTTAAATGATGGTATGGGTGAAGTTATAAAATATGGAGCTATCAAAGATAATGATTTATTTAATACTCTAATGAAATATGAAAATAAACAAGCACTTTTGAGTGAAATAGATAAAATTATATATACTTGCTGCTCTATTAAAGCAAATATTGTTGAAATAGATGAGAAGGATACTGGCGAGAGAATGCTTTTGAATTTTGGTCATACCATTGGGCATGCAATTGAACAGTTTTTTAATTTTACCAAGTACTCTCATGGAGAGGCAGTAGCAATGGGTATGTATTCTATAACTAAGTTAGGAGAAGAATTAGGACTAACAAAGATTGGTACATCTATTGCTATAAAAGAGATTTTAATTAAGTATAATCTACCATGGGAGTTGCCTGAAATAAGAACTCAAGCTATAATTGAAACTATTAGTCATGATAAGAAAAACATTGGAGGGTCTATGAATTTAATATTAATAGACTCTATTGGAAATAGTTTTATTCAGAAAATTGATAAAACTAAAATAGAAAATTATCTTCGCAAAATCATAAAATAATTTATTATATTGAATTGAGGTGCTAAACAATGAAATTAGTTATAATAAAACCTTCTTATTTAAATGGAAAAGTTAAAATTCCACCTTCAAAATCACTATCTCATAGAGCAGTTATAGCTGCGGGACTCAGTAATGGAGAATGTTTTATTGATAATATTAGTATGTCTGAGGATATAATAGCCACCTGCGAAATAATGGAACAACTTGGAGTTGAAATCAAAAAATTACCTAGTAATCTTAAGGTATGTGGAAAAGGTAAACCGACATTTACACTTAGTGAAAATTTAAATAATGAATTACAATGTAATGAAAGTGGATCAACTTTAAGATTCTTAATTCCTATCGCAATGTTAACGGGAAAAAAAATAGTTTTTAATGGTAAATCTAAGTTAGTACAAAGAACTCTTAAGCCATATTATGATATATTTGATAAGCAGAATGTAAGTTACACTACAAATAATGGTAATCTGCCCTTAACGGTAGAAGGAAGGCTTAAACCTGGTATTTTTAAACTAAGGGGAGATGTAAGTTCTCAATTTATTACAGGTCTTATTTATTCACTTCCTTTACTCGCTGGTGATTCAATAATTAGAATTACTACTAAAATGGAATCTATAGGATATATTGATTTAACTCTAGATATTCTATCAAAATTCGGTATAAAAATAGAAAATAATAATTACAGAGAATTTAAGATAAGGGGTAATCAACATTATAATAGTATAGATTACAGAGTTGAAGGTGATTTTTCTCAAGCTGCATTTTATTTAGCAGCAGGAGTACTCGGTGGGGAAGTTAAATGTATGGATTTAAATATGGAATCGCTTCAAGGTGATCGAGTAATTGTAGATATAATTAAAAATATGGGTGGAAAGATTACTATTAAAGATGGTATTCTTAAAGCATCAAAATCAAATTTAAAAGGAACTATTGTTGATGCATCTCAATGTCCTGACCTTGTACCAATAGTTGCTGTTCTTGCAGCGTTAAGTGAAGGTACAACGGAGATAATTAATGCCGGTAGAGTTAGAATAAAAGAATCAGATAGGTTAAATGCTATGGCAACAGAGCTAAACAAAATTGGAGCAGATGTTATAGAGAAAGAAGATTCTCTTATTATTCATGGCAAGTCATATCTTCGTGGTGGTGTTGTAAGCAGCTGGAACGATCATAGGATAGCAATGGCACTGGCAATTGCTTCAATTAGATGTAGTGAGGAGCTTACAATTGAGGACAGTGGAGCAGTTAAAAAATCCTACCCAAATTTTTATGAAGATTTTAAGAGTCTAGGAGGGAAGATTAATGAGCGGACAATGGGGTAAAAAAGTTAAGTATTCTATATTTGGAGAATCTCATGGAAGAGGTATAGGAATAACTATTGATGGATTACCATCAGGTATTAAGCTTGATATAGATTTTATTAATAGTGAAATGCAAAGACGGGCGCCTGGACGAGATGATTTTTCAACTAAAAGAAAAGAAGGCGATAAAGTTGAAATTCTAAGCGGATATTTTAATGGTTATACCACAGGGACACCTCTTTGTGGTGTTATTTTTAACGAAAATCAAAATTCAAAAGATTATGATAAATTAAAAAGCTTAGCAAGACCAGGTCATGCAGATTTCACAGGAAAAATAAAATATTCAGGTTTTAATGATTACAGAGGTGGAGGTCATTTTTCTGGAAGAATTACAGCACCACTTGTTTTTGCGGGGGCGATAGCAAAACAAATACTTGCTCAAAATGATGTTGTAATAGGAAGTCATATTTTAAGTATTGGAAAAGTATCTGATAGTTATTTTGATGGTGTAAATATTACAAAACAGACATTAGTAGATGTTTTAAAAAAAGATTTTCCAGTAATTAATGATATAAAAGGTGAAGAAATGAAAAACGTTATATTAAAGGCGAAGGAAGAAACAGATTCAGTCGGAGGTATAATTGAAGCTACCATATTAAACCTTCCTTGCGGTCTTGGGGAACCATTCTTTGATTCTATAGAAAGCAATTTAGCACAATTATTATTTTCTGTGCCTGCAGTAAAGGGAGTAGAATTTGGAATGGGTTTTAATATAACAAAAATAAGAGGAAGTAAGTCAAACGATGTCCCATATATGGTAAATGGAGATGTACTTACTAAAACAAACAATAATGGTGGAATTAATGGAGGCATATCTAATGGAATGCCTATAATTTTTAGAGTTGCAATCAAGCCAACACCTTCAATTGCAAAAACACAAAATACTATTGATATGGCAGCAGGTGTAAATTCAGAAGTATCAATTAAAGGTAGGCATGACCCATGCATAGTTTTAAGAGCGTTACCAGTAATTGAAGCTTGCGCAGCAATGAGTATTTTAGATTTTATATAGGAGGTGTTTTGATGAGCAGTTTAGAGAAATTAAATATAGATGATTTGAGAAATCAAATTGATAAAATTGATGCAAGTCTTGTATCACTATTTGAAAAGCGTATGGAAACAGTTTTAAAAGTAGCGGAATATAAGAAGAAGAACGGTATTGCCATTTTAAATCAAACACGTGAAGACGCAGTTGTAAAAAAAAATTTAGACATTGTTAAAAATAAAGATTTAACTTCTGAAGTAGAAGAATTTTTCAAATCAGTCATGAAAATAAGTAGAGGGTTCCAAGATAGAACTTTAAATAAGACTCAAGTAGTTACGGATGCTAAAAATATGATTATTGGGTTTTATGGTGTTACAGGTTCATTTAGCGAGCAGGCATCAAAAGAATATTTTGGAGAAAATGTTACCACAAAAGAGATAAGTGAGTTTGAAGATATATTTTTAGAACTTAAATATGGAAAAATAAATTATGGGATTATTCCTATAGAAAATTCTTCTACTGGTGCAATATCTGAGGTTTATGACCTCCTTAATGAATATAATTTTTAAATAATAGGAGAAAAATATTTAAAAATAAATCAAAATTTAATGGGAATTAAAGGATCCAAATTAGATGATATCAAAGAAGTTTATTCCCATCCACAAGGACTTGAACAAAGTATGGAATTTTTAAAAGGGTATAAACAGTGGAAGTTGCTTCCTTATAAAAGTACTTCTAAAAGTGCGGAATTAGTTAAAAATAAAAACGATAAAACTCTAGCCGCGATAGCTAGCGATAAAGCAGCAGATATATATGGTCTTGAAATATTGCGAAAAAATGTAAATTCAAATGCAAATAATACGACTAGATTTGTTGTTATTGGAAAAGAAATGGAGTCAAATACAAAAGACAATAAAACAAGTTTAGTTTTATCAACTACCCATACTGCAGGTTCACTCTATAATGTTTTAAAGTATTTTGCAGAAAATAATATAAATCTTATGAAAATCGAATCTAGACCAATTAAAGATAAGCCATGGGAGTATTTTTTTACATAGATTTCCAGGGAAATATTAACGAAAATAAAATCATATATGTTATCGATTTAATCAAAAATAATAGTCGGTATTTCAAGATATTGGGTAATTATAGAAGCGAAATAATTAATATTTAATAATTATTTTTAAAGAAATGAGGGGAAGTTATGTCAGAGTTATATGGTCTGCTTGGAGAAAAACTAACACATAGTATTTCTCCACAAATACATTCAATGATCTTTAATAAATTAAGCATGAAGGGGTATTATCATTTGTTTGAAGTACAAAAAAAAGATCTTAAAGCAGTTATGGGTGGTTTTAATATTATTAAACCGATGGGGATTAATGTTACCATTCCTTATAAAATTAGCGTTATGAAATTTCTTGATGAGATAAGTTTCGAGGCTAAAGCAATAGGAGCTGTAAATACTATAAAGTTTGAAAACGGTAAAACTATTGGGTATAATACAGATTATTTTGGAATTGGAATGTTATTTAGTAAAAATGATATACAAGTAAAAAATAAAAATGCAACGATATTTGGTAATGGCGGGGTAGCAGTTACTATGGTGAATTACCTTCTAAACAATGGAATAAGTAAAATTACTGTAGTGACAAGAAATGTATCAAAGCTTAAGGAAAATAGTAGCTTTAATTCTTGCAGATTAATTTCTTATGATGAAATTAATGAGATTAAAGACAATGACATAGCGATAAACTGTACACCACTTGGAATGTATCCTAACTTAGATAATTCACCTATTGAAAAAAAATATATTGGTAAATTTACAAGTGCCGTTGATATGATCTATAATCCTAAAGAAACTTTATTTCTTAAGTATGCGAAAGCCGCTGGTTTAAAATCAGTTAATGGCTTATATATGCTTGTTGGTCAGGCAACCTGTGCTCAGGAAATATGGAATAATATTGAAATATCAAAGAATATTATTGATGAAATTTATGAAGAGTTAAGTAGAGGAGTAGAAAATTAGACGATGAAAAATATAGTTTTGATTGGAATGCCTGGTTGTGGTAAAAGTGAAATTGGGGAAATACTTGCAAAGAAAATACATATGAAATGTATAGATGTAGATGCTTTTATTGAATCTAGTACAAGTATCTCCATTACTGAAATATTTAAATATGGTGAGGATGAGTTTAGAAATATAGAATCAATTGCTGTTTGGAAATTATCAAAAAAGCATAATGTAGTTATTTCAACTGGTGGTGGGGTAATTAAAAGGTATGAAAATATTATAAACCTAAAAAAAAATGGTGTAATTATTTATATCAACCGTCCAATTGAAAATATAGTAATTGATATCAATATTGCCAGTCGTCCTTTACTTGCAAAGGACCCCGGTAGAATATCTAAGTTGTTTGAGGAGAGAGGTCCATTGTATAAAAAATATTGTGATCATGAGGTAATGAATATTAGTGTAATTGATGATGTAGTAAAAAATATTATACAAATATATAAGAGAATTAGTAAATAAAAAAGTAGATTTCTTATAATGGTACTTATAAGAATGGTTATCAAAAATGACTCCTGTATATAATACAGAAGTCATTTCTTTGCTTTTTAATATTATTTTTATATTTTAATTATTTGTTTAATTTAACGTATTTTTTGATTGCTATACCCAAAATTTCCATTGCATCTTTTAAAGCAGTAGTATTTAAGCAATATGATAATCTAATTTCGTTTACTCCAAGCCCCTTCGTCGCATAGAAACCTTGTGCAGGTGCAACCATAATGGTCTTACTATTATAATTAAAATCTGTTAATAGCCATTTAGCAAAATCTTCAGCACTTTTTATAGGAAGCTTGGCCACTATATAAAATGCTCCAGCTGGTTTCTCACAAACAATACCTGGTATTTTTAATAAATATTTATATAAGATATTTCTTCTTTCTTCGTACTCTTTTTTTACCTCTATAAAATATGATTTAGGAGTATTAATCAAGTTAGCAGCAGCTACTTGCTCTATAACTGGAACACAAAGTCTAGATTGACCTAACTTAAGCATCTGAGCCATAAGATATTCGTTTTTTGATGCAACTAAACCAATTCTAGCACCACAAGCACTATAACGCTTAGATATACTATCAATCAGTATTACTTTATCTTCAATATCTTTCATGTATAAAGCGGAAGTATATTTTAGATCATCATAAACAAATTCTCTATATACTTCATCAGAAATTAAGAATATATCATTTTCTTTAACAATATCTGCAAGCATTCTTACTTCTTCATGAGTATATACTACCCCCGTAGGATTTCCAGGATTTGATACCATTATTGCTCTAGTTTTCTTTGTAATCCTACTTGTAATCTCTTCTTTGCTAGGCAAATGAAAACCCTCTTCAGCTTTGGTTATAAATGGAACAACTTTAACTGAAGCTAAATCGGCAAGCCCATTGTAATTTGTATAAAATGGTTCTGGAATTATAATTTCGTCACCTGGGTCACAAATAGCCATGAAAGCGAAAAGAATAGCTTCAGAACCACCATTAGTTACTAGTATTTCACTTTTAGACAGTTCTATATTCCACTCTAAATAATACTTAATAAAGCTTTCAATTAATTGATCCATTCCTTGAGAATTTTCATACCTAAGAACTTTGTCTTTGAAGTTATTGATTCCTTCCATAAATGTAGAAGGAGTGTGTATATCAGGTTGACCTATGTTAAGATGATATACACTAACTCCTCTTTTTTTTGCCTCTTCGGCATAAGGTGCTAGTTTACGAATTGTTGAAAATTGCATTGATTCCAGTCTATTAGATAAGTTCATAATAATATTTCCCCCCAACCCAAATTTAAAAACTAACTAAACTCTTTTACAATAATTTCTACAGGTGAAGAGTCTACTTTTATATCTACCATATTATTATTATGAGTACACATTGAAAAATAACTTCTATCTCCTATACAATTACATTGTAGTTGCCTATCTCTAATATTCTCTTCTTTTTTTGCATCATACATAATAAATCACTCCTTTTAAGTAGGTTATCCTAAAAGTAGAAATTTATTAAAAAAAGAAACTCAAGTATTAGAGAGATTTATATAATAAAAAACACACTACGATATGTAGATTATTTGGTATATTATAACACACAATCATCAATTAATATTATATTCTGATTTATTCATAAATTTAAATTATAATAAATTTTTTATTAATTATATTCAATTAGCAAAAATGACTTTAAAAAAGCTTATAAATTATATATAATGATAGATAGTGATATTTTTTTATAAAGGAGAATGAACTAATGAATGAAACTATTAAATACTATATAGAAACATGGGGCTGCCAAATGAATGAGGAAGATTCAGAGAAATTATCCGGCATGCTAATACCACAGGGATATAAAAAAACGTTAGATAAAGGTTCGGCTGATATAATTATCTTTAATACTTGTTGTGTTAGGGAGAACGCAGAACAAAAGGTTGATGGGAATATTGGAGCTTTAAAAACAATGAAAAAAGAGAACCCAAAACTTATAATTGCTGTTATTGGATGTATGATGCAGCAAGAAGGTATGGCAAAACATATAATTACTAAATTTCCATTTGTAGATATTATTATTGGGACACATAATGCATATAAATTTCCTGAGTATTTAAAAAGAATACAAAACGGAGAATCATCTATAGTTGAAATTTGGGACAAAGAAGAAAATATCATAGAAGGAATCCCAATAGAAAGGGAAAATACTTTAAAAGGTTTTGTTACTATTATGTATGGTTGCAACAATTTTTGTACTTATTGTATAGTACCTTATGTAAGAGGTCGTGAGCGTAGTCGAAATCCAGAAGATATTATTAATGAAATAACAGATATGGTTGGACAAGGTTATAAAGAAATAACTTTACTTGGTCAAAACGTTAACTCTTATGGGAAGGGACTAACACCTGAAATAAATTTTGCTGAGTTACTTCGTAAAATTAATAAAATTGAAAATCTTGAGAGATTAAGATTTATGACATCTCATCCAAAAGATTTATCTAATGAAGTAATAGAAGTTATTGCAGAGAGTGATAAGATTTGTGAACACGTTCATTTACCAGTGCAATCAGGTTCATCTAATCTTTTAAATAAAATGAATAGACATTATGATAGAGAGCAATATTTGGAGTTAGTAAAAAACATTAGAAATACAATACCTAATGTAGGAATAACTACTGATATAATCGTTGGATTTCCAGGAGAAACTGAGGAAGATTTTGCAGAGACCCTAAGTCTAATGGAAGAGGTTAAATTTAATTTAGCATTTACATACCTCTATTCTAAAAGAAAAGGAACTCCAGCAGATGAAATGCTAGAACAAGTACCAGAGGATGTTAAACATGAGAGGTTTAATAGATTAGTAGAAGTTGTTAATAGAAATTGTGCAGAAAAAAACAAAGCATGTGTAGGGAAAATTGTAGAGGTACTAGTCGAGGGTTATAGTAAAAAAGATGCAAGTAAATTAACTGGGAGAACTAGAAATGGTAAAGTAGTTAACTTTGAGGGAAATGGTAATGTTGCCGGAGATCTTGTATCAGTTTTAATAACAGATTCACATTCTTTTTCACTTTTTGGTGAAGAAATATAAATTACAGCAACTAATTTAAGTTCTGCAATTATTTATGAAGCATACATTTATGTGCGTAAGTCAATTTATATAATTGCAGAGGAAAACAAAGGGGAATGGCAATGGCATTAACTCCAATGATGATACAATATTTTGAGGTAAAAGAAACATGCAAGGACTGCATTTTATTTTTTAGATTAGGTGATTTTTATGAAATGTTTTTTGATGATGCAGAGCTTGCAGCAAAAGAACTCGAGCTCGTGCTTACAGGACGTGACTGTGGACTTGAAAAAAGAGCACCTATGTGTGGAATACCACATCATGCAGCAAACATCTATGTAGGAAGGCTTATTGCAAAAGGGTATAAGGTTGCTATATGTGAACAAGTTGAAGACCCCGCACTGGCTAAGGGCATCGTTAAAAGAGAAATCATTAAAATAATTACTCCAGGAACTTATACAGATTCAGGCTTTTTAGAAGAAACTAAGAATAATTATATTATGAGCATATACATTAATAATGATACCATGTTTTGCGGATTATGTTTTTGTGACGTATCAACTGGTGAATTCACTTGCACTGAAACAAAACTTAACATTGTTACCATATTAGATGAAATTTCAAAGTTTACACCAAAAGAAATTATTGTCTCAGAAGATAT
>NZ_CALEVF010000111.1 GCF_937920395.1 uncultured Clostridium sp.
ACACTGCAGAGACACTCTTTCCCTACACGACGCTCTTCCGATCTGGTGTAGAGTATGCATTACATTGTTTATTATATATGATAGACATTCCATCAGGTAAGGCTGTTGGAATTAAAGACTTAGCAGCATTTCAAGGAGTATCAGAAACTTATTTATCAAAAGTTTATACTAAATTAAGAAAAGCAGGCATTGTAAGATCAATTATAGGTGTTAATGGCGGATATGAGTTAGTACGTGATCCTGAAAGTATAACATTTTGGGACATAGTTCAGGCCATAGAAGGAAGTACACCTTTATTTCAGTGCGCAGAAATTAGGCAAAATGAGATTTTGCTAGATAAAAAAGATTTACCTGATGTTTATACAAAATGTCCTTGTCTTATAAAAGTTGTCATGCTAGAAGCAGAAGAAAAGATGAGAATGTATTTAAACAATAAGACTTTAGGATGGTTGCATGAGCAGGTTAGCAATAAAATACCATCAGAGCACAAAAAAGAAACAGTTGAATGGTTTAATAATCTAAAATCAAGGTAAGGTAGAAATAGAAAAGCATTTTTTAATTAATAGACTAATTTATAATATAATCAGAAACAATAGAATAGAATAGGTATGTAATGACATTTCTAATATTTTGCATGGGATATTGTAAAAGAAGAATTGGAGGCTATATTATGATTAAATTTGATAATGTATCAAAGATTTATCCTAGTGGGAATAGAGCAGTTAATTCTTTAAGTCTTGAAATTAAAAAAGGTGAATTTTTTGTAATTATAGGACCAAGTGGATGTGGAAAAACTACAACACTTAAAATGATAAATCGCTTGATAAATTTAAGTGATGGTACAATTTATATAAATGAAAAGAAGATAAGTGAATATAATATTCATGAATTACGATGGGGCATAGGGTATGTACTTCAACAAATTGGGCTCTTTCCTCACATGACAATTGAAGAAAATATAGCTATTGTACCAGAACTTAAAAAATGGGATAAGAGGAAGATTAAGGAGAGAATTACAACACTTTTGGAAAGCGTTGGTCTTGAGCCTGATAAATATCGTCATAGGAAACCAAGTGAACTTTCTGGTGGAGAGCAGCAGAGAATAGGAGTAATTCAGGCACTAGCAGCTGATCCAGCTATTCTTTTGATGGATGAACCTTTTAGTGCATTAGACCCAATTAGTCGTAAAAAATTGCAAGAAGATATTGTTAATCTGCAAAAGAAAATTAAAAAAACTATTGTTTTTGTAACTCATGATATGCAAGAAGCATTAGCTCTTGGCGATAGGATTTGTGTAATGAGAGAGGGGGAGATTGTTCAGTGTGATACACCAACAAATATTTTAAAAAACCCCAAAAATGATTTTGTCAAGAAGTTTTTTAAGTCGGGTAATGTTTATAATACTTCTATATTTAATAAGCCTTATCAAGTAAAGGAAATGTTAGATGCTGGATTCTATAACCTTTACAAATTAGGCGATGGTAATTTAAGTATTAGTGATACTGAATCTATAGAGAAATTACTTAAACGATTGGGAAATGAGAAAGACGTTCCAGTTAATCATTTGGGAGAAATTATTGGAACTATAAATCATGAGCACTTAATTAAATTTATCTCGCTTAAACTTGAAAAAGGTGGTGAACTCTCATGAATAATCTAATTTCAACATTAATGCAGCGTAGGCAGCAATTAGGGACCGCACTTCTTGAGCACATGCAAATTTCGTTTATAGCTATATTTATCGCAGTACTTATTGCAGTACCACTTGGTATATATATAACAAGACATAAGCGGCTCGCTGGACCATTACTACAGATAGCGGCTATTTTTCAGACAATACCGTCGCTTGCTATTCTTGGGATACTTATACCACTTGTAGGAATCGGACAATTACCAGCTGTTATTGCCCTAGTTATATATGCTATTTTGCCTATACTTAGAAATACATATACCGGAATAAAAGAGATTGATCCGGTATTAATTGAGGCAGCGGAAGCTATGGGGATGAATAGACGCAAACAACTTTTCAAGGTTCAATTGCCTCTTGCAATGCCTATTATTATGGCGGGAGTAAGGACATCAATGGTACTAGTTATTGGCACGGCTA
>NZ_CALEVF010000112.1 GCF_937920395.1 uncultured Clostridium sp.
CACCCTAGCGAGGTGTATTTTATAGCATGGCTATACAAATACGAATCTCGCTCTGTTTGGTTTTATTCTCTTATTATACTGCTAAACTTTCCCTTTTACAATGGTTTTTATTCTTAAAGGATGAATAATAAAACCATTACATAATGAGTTTTTGATTGATTTTAAATTACCTAAATAATTTTATAAAACCATGATCTACTAGTCCTCCATATCAACCCATTCTTCTATTAATTTAATTAATGCTATGTTAATTTCCCACCCATATTCACTACATTTATTTTCTAATTCACTATATAATTTTTTTGGTATTCTAGCTTGTACTAACTTTGTCGTCAACTTAATTTTTTTCTTTTTTTCAATTCCAAATATAGTTTGCTCTTTTACTTTTTTAGAATTAACCGTACTTAAATAATTCTTAGCTTCTTCCTCATTTGTGAAACTTTTATAAACTGCATTATAGCCTAATACTAATTTTTTACACTTTGCCCATGTATCAACTATCTTGTCTTTTGTACCTATACCCTCTTTAATTGCATAATATTTTTTAGTTACTTTTTTAGCCATACTATAACCTCTTTTTCTATTTTATCCTAAATACATTAATAATACTTTTTTACAAATAAAATAAGGGATACCATGATATTAGATACCCCTTTATAAACTCTCTATTAAATTTAAAATCATCATAAGTGTAATTATACTTTTATATATAATGGTGTCTTAAAATTGATTTAAACTGGTCTACGCTGTAGCACAGTTATGTCCACCTCGTGCCTACCTATTATTTGCTTTACAGCATCTATAGTTTCATCGATGTTCTTCAAGTGTCCTTCGATTTGAGTGTGTCTAGTAGCGTTCTTAGCTTCTACCTCAACTATCATAGCCTTAATATCTTCAATTCCTTGTTTAAGACTCTGCTGACCTTCTTTTAAGCTAGACACATCATTCTTGATAGGACTCAATTCTTCTTTTAAAATTTTTCTAAGTGTTTCGTCATCCATTTAAATCACTCCTCATTATGTGATGTTTGTACTTCTTCTTCAATTATATTTATATGCTTACCTATAGTCTCAATTTTTATAGAATTCTTTCTTACTTCCGTTTCAAGTCCAGTTAGTTTGTCATCAATACTAATTACTTTACTTTCAAGCCTTGTATGACCTTCTAATACTTTAACCATCATATTTTTTAGTTCATCATCCAATGCTATCATCTCATCATTAATACGATTATATCATAATGATGAAGTATATTTATATGTTTATATAAAAGTATAAAAACTACTACCGTCTTCCACAATGGAACCTTCCCTACGGGCTACCCTTCCATTGCTCCAGTTGGTCTGTAATCTTTTTTTCTTTTATCTTGTACTAAGGGAGAATATACTATATACCGATTGAACAAGGGAGCAGAATAGACGCAGTTATTCCCTTATAAAACTAGACAATAAAATACATCTAGCTTCATAAAAAAATAACTACTGTTAGTATAAACCGTATATCACTCGGTCGCTTCACGTCTGCACCTTATCTGTTATATGTTTTCACATCTACAAGCTTTCTACAATATAGTTCCATCCTATTGCTAATCTGCTTATAGTTCCCGATACCATTAGTATCCTAGAACTTCCACTCCTGCCCTTTTCGTCGGCACCACGCTCTATCCTACACAACTAGAGATAAGGACTAGTCATAATGTGCAGAGGTTCACTTTTTACGTTGGCTGAACTCACCCTGTGCTACTTCCGTAGAAGTTACCTTGCTCTTTTGAAGGCGACATCTTTATAGTCTTTGAGAGACTCTCCCATGAAATTCCTGTTATCACAACAGCTTACCCCATCAAAGCTCCTTATTAAGTCATAAGGCAACTGCTAATATTCTTGTTACTAGCTACTTATATTTTTAAAGCTTGTCCTATTACTTCTTAAACGTGTAACCATCTTATCGCCATTGGTACTGCTATAGTCCAACAACAAGCCACATTTTCTCTAAAAAAAACAAAAGAAAAAAGTCCCTATGTATTTTTTACATAAGGACTTGATAAATCATATTTAAATTGATATAATCAATTTAATATAGTTCTTCAAAATTCATGTATGTAGTAGTGTACATATTTGGATACTGCCGATTTATTGTACGCAATACATTAAATCGGAGTTGGAGGACTTATTTTATTTTTTTGGTTCTTTTTTTATGTTTTATTTTTTTCTTTATTTAATATTATTTACATTTTAACTCATAATATGGCAAACTTCAATTCATTTTTTTATTTATTAAAAAATTCCTATAATGTTAGGCTTATTAGATAATATTATTTTTTAAAAATTCTTTTGAATAACCCATGATTTTGATCTTTCTTTTGCATCTTATCTTTTATTTCAATGAATTTATTATCAAGATCTTGAAAATGTTCTTCTAGTTGTAGCACATCCTGTTGAGGTTTTGCTTTCAATAACACTTGACTATTTTCAACAATAACATGAAGTTTATTTATTTGCATATCCTTTTCACAAAGTTGTTGTTTTAAAAATAACACTTGTTCTGTTAATGCATTAATTAATTCATTTTTAGACTTAATTAAATCCTCTGTATTCGTTATACTGTAAGGTTCATCCCCTATAACATCAGAGCTCTTATCTGTAGCTATTTCATCATTATTTAACTCATCATTTAAATTTAGACTTTTCTTAATTAAGTTAAAACCTACCTCGTCAACAAATGATTTCCCTTGCTTTCTTACTATGCAGACTTTAACTTCTTTTAATTTCAATTGCTTATATATTGTAACTTTGCTCATTTTAGTTAATTCTGATATTGTCTCAACATCATATAACATACTTGTATACCTACCTTTAAATTAGTTTAATTAATTTAGTTAATTCGATTAAAAAATTTAAAACCCTTTAAATTATAATTAAACCAAGCCCAAAATAAAGTATACAAAAAAATAATTCCCTCTATAGATAAAAATTCTCTATGCTCTTATCTTTTATATCCTCATTAATTCCAATATATCTTAAAGTAACACTAGGTGACGAATGATTAAATATTTGTTGAAGTAATGCAACATCTTTATTTTGCTTATAATGCCAGTAGCCAAAGGTCTTTCTTAAGGTGTGAGTGCCTACCTCCTGAAGTCCAACATGCTCAGCTGCACTATTAAGTATTCGATATGCCTGGACTCTACTAATAGGCTTATTTTCGCCTTTCCTACTCTGAAATAAGTATTCTTCATCGGACATTAGTTTAATATATTTATCTATCTCTATTTTTAAGGATGAATTTATTAAAAACCTCTTAATTTTATTTGTTTTTTGCTCTATTATTTTAATATGTGTTTTATCTTTTAAATCTTTAACTTTAAGTTCTAATATGTCACCAATACGAAGACCCGTATTAATCCCAACAACAAACAGTAAGTAGTTTTTATATCCTGTTTTCAATAATTCCATTTTCATTTCTTCAAGTTTTTCTCTATCCCTAATTGGTTGAACTAGCTTCATGATCTACAACTCCTTAATATTATAATTAAGACTGTTATAATACATTCAATGTAACAAGTCAATACGTTATGTTACATTAAAAATTAAATTTTTAAGGAACAGGCAATAGCCTCAATGTGAATGTAACTCAATTACTATTGTGTTACATTCACAATACTAATATAATCTAAATATATTAAACCCCATATCATTAAAATCTAAAAAATATTAGTGTCAAAGAGTAATTTAATACCTTTGAGTAATCATAATATCTTTAGGTAGATATTATAATAATAGTTAATAAAAAACTTCATAAAAATATATATGGATTATATATTTTTATGAAGTTGTAGCACATTTGGGTTAATCTACATACCATATACATGATAAGTTATATGAAAAGAATTAATAAAAAACCTAGCAATTACGTGCTAGGTTTAAGGAGAAATAATATAAGAATTCTATAATATAAAATTATCATTACATATCCTAAAGGTTCCAATTTTTTTTGTGTTTCCTAAATATTATATTATAGTTTTTAATAATTTTATTGTATCATCAATATGTTTCACATCAAAAGTTTTTACTCCCCTAAAGTTTCTATCTTCTTCTATTTCCAAATGTCCAAAACCATCTAAATCATAGGCTAGCATCATATTTTTACCAAACTTTATATCCATCACTAAAAACCACTCTCTTATTAGTTTATGATTAGGTGGTAAATATACGAATTGAATATGAGGATGTGGCTGTAGTGTAGTATCTTTTTCTCCAAAAATGTATATTTTATCTACATTATCAGCCATTTTCAAGAATCTATCCCATATTTTGGTAGCTCTAGATATTTTTTGAAAACCAGCGTAAATTGTTCCTTCTCTTTTTGCCTTGAGTACTACGCTCTCCATTAAATAACACATCTTTGCTAAATTTGGTACTTTGCTTTCAAATTTAATTTTTGATACAGAAAGGGTTTTATCCGTTTCTTCACTAGACATTTTAGTATAATTATCATTAGAACCATTAAATATTTCTTTATAAATTGAAAAATTATTCATTTTTTTAATACTCCTTTAATTTTATTTAGTAGATTATAAGATATTATAGAAACAATTCCAAACTTAATTAAATTAAACGGGATAATAATTAAGATGAGATATAGGGTTACATTAGTTACAAATGGATTAAAAGAAGCCACTATACGAAGAACCATTTGCTTAGTTACACCTAATAAAATACTGTATAATGGAAACATAATAAAATAATTTACAAATCCAGAAAAAATACTAATTATAATTGTAGAAAGCAATAAACTTATTTTTATTTTCTTAGTTTTGTTATATAAATAATGAGTTATTAGGATAAATGATGCGGATAATATAAAATTAATTAATTCTCCAACTCCGGATGTTTGAGTGACAGTAAAATGTAAAAGATCTTTTATTAAACTAATAAATATTGCCTCATTCACTCCTCCTGTGAGTACCATAATAATTGCTGGTATTTCACTAATGTCCACTTTTAAAAAAATTGGAAACAGAGGTATACTAGTATTTAAAAACATTAGTATAAAGGATATAGCACTAAACAAAGATATCTTTACTATTTGTTTAGCAGAGTATTTATTCATATTTTAACCCCCTTGAAGTTATTTTAAAATACTACATATTATGATTAAATATATTAAATAGCAAAAGCTTCAAGAGAAAAAGCTTGCTTGTCCAATTTCTGACTAATTAATAATGTTCTTTCGTTCTAGAGTTCTTACTTTATAAATTTGATTAGTTTAATCTTTAATTAAACCATAAATTACCTTTGTCTTTTCGTCAATGTTTTAAATTATATTACAGAATATGTATCAATGCAATATAAATATGCATATGTTTGTAAATAAGATGTACTTATTAGATATAAAACAACGAATAAGGACTATTATAAAAAGTGTACTTTGTGAAATAGTTTTTATTCGTTGTTTTGGGAGGGAATAAGCAAAAACATCCATATTACATCTAAAAAAATTAAGTTTAAACGATAAAAAACATACAACGTAATAAACTTTTTTTTAAATACTTTTAAATTTGAGCAACTTTTTATAAATAATATTCATTATTAATTGTATTATTTATAGTATAATTAATAATGAATATATTTATTTACAGTAGTAATATTCCAGGAAGTAAATATTATTATATAATTTAGGAGGTAGAAAATATGAAAAAGCGAAATGGAGAATTGCAGTGTGTACAGATTGGCTATGTTAATTAGTCTTAAATATTAATCTAAGTTATGACGAATAGTTCTTTATTAAATTTAATATTATGTTTACTTTATAGAATAAAGTGAAGGAGATGTTAAGGCTATGATTCAATTAAGCGATATTGTTATGAGTAGAGCATCAAGTATTGAACAAAAGGTATATGTAAAATCTTCTCTTATCGGTATA
>NZ_CALEVF010000113.1 GCF_937920395.1 uncultured Clostridium sp.
TATATTCAAGACTAACTAGTTCATCTAATTTTTTCATAGATCACTTTACACTACCCATTTTTGCATTACTTCTATTATATTACATTAATATAAAGTAAATGTCATTATTTATTTAAAGGATGTAAATATTTTATCTAAAAACATAATCAATATAAAGTTTATAAAACATGTAATCCATTACTTATAAAATTCTATGATATACTATATTTAGGTTAACAAAAGTGGTCACGTGGGGGTAAAAAATGTATAAATTAATAGCAATAGATATGGATGGAACCTTATTAAATAGTGAAAAGAAAATTTCACCAGCTAATTTTAATGCGATACAACAAGCAAAAGATAATGGAGTCAAGGTTGTACTAGCATCAGGAAGACCGCTGATTGGGTTTAAAAGATATCTAGAAGAACTTAACTTAGTTTCAGAGGATAATTATGCTGTAGCATTTAATGGAGCACTTGTCCAAAACTCTGAAGGTAATGAGATAATATCTAAAACAACATTAACTCTTGAAGATTATAAATATATATATAGTTTAAGTAAAAAGCTAAATGTTAATATACATGCGTTAACAGAGGATTCAGTTATATCTCCCAAAGACACTACATTCACTAGGCATGAAGCAGAAATGAATCATATTCCTAATGATATAATGGCTGTAGAAGATGTACCTGCAGATACTACAATAGTTAAGGTTATGTTTGTGGACAAGCCAGAAATTATAGAAGATGTTATGGGAAAAATACCAGAAGAAGTAAGTGATAAATATACAGTAGTTAGAAGTGAATCTTTTTACCTAGAATTTCTCCCTAAATCGGTTAATAAAGGTGCTGGAGTAGCAGCACTTGCTGAAAAATTAAATATTAAGCAAGAAGAAGTTATATGCATAGGCGATGCTGGCAATGACATTCATATGATTAAGTATGCTGGACTTGGAGTTGCAATGGGAAATGCATATCCAGAGGTTAAAAGATCTGCTAATTTTATAACTAAAACTAACGATCAAGATGGTGTAGCATTTGTAATTAACAAATTTATTTTGAATTCACAAGAAGAATTTGCAGTATAAAGACTAAAAATAAAGCAAGTAAATTCCTTAGGAATTTGCTTGCTTTATTTTTATATTAAAAAACAAATAATGATCAAGTCAATTTGTTTATTTCTTTTGAGTTAGTTTTATCTGAATGATTTTCAATAAAACCTTTTGTTTTAGTATGATTTCCTACTATATTCTCAAGAGCTTCTAGTCTATTAGCTTCTTCAATTTTATAACGATCTTCATTACAGTAGAAATTATTATTGTGAGCCATCGAAACTCCTCCTTTTTTTTATATTTAATATTATTATTTTAGGCTTTTTATTATCTTTAATACTATGAGATACTTGGGTATTTAATATATAAAACATAATTAAGTGAATAACTTGTAGTGATTAGTATTTAATGGAAAAATTATTTATAAAAATTTGGAGCGAATCTGGTATAATCATATGTGTTAATAAAGAAGTGGTACAATAAACATACATTGTTTCTATTTTTTACATAAAGAATTCAGGAGGGTGAAATGACTAAAACTAAAAAAATATTACTAGCTTTTATGTGTTTTATTATTATAGGTGGGGTATTATATAAAATAAATGACGTAAGGCAAAAAAATGAAAAATCTGTACAAGCTATAATAACAAATAATCAAAATATAAAGTTGAAAAAGATTGTCAATGAAAAATTACTCGCAAAAGCAAAAGCAAAAAAGGTAGAACAAGCGAAAGAGGCACAGAAAGTAAAGTCTGCAAAGGAAGCTAAGGCCTTACTTGAGATCAATAAAAAGAAAGAAGCTTTGAAGAAAAATTTGGCGAAGGTAGTTGTTATAGACCCAGGACATGCAAGTATTACAAGCAAAGTGTTAGAAAGGGAAGCACCAGATTCAATAAAAACGAAAATAAAGGAACCAGGTGGAGCTCAAGGTATTAATACAAGAACGCCTGAGTACGTGGTTAATATGGCGGTAGCAGTTAGATTAAAAGCTTTGCTTGTTAAAAAAGGATATAATGTAAAGATGACTAAAACGCAAAATAGTCAAATGCTTGGGAATATTGCAAGGGCTGAGGTTGGAAACAATGCTAAGGCTAATTTAGTTATAAGGATTCATGCAGATTCAAATGATGATTCATCTGTTAATGGAGCGTCAATGCTTGTACCTACAGATACTAAAAATACAGATCCAATATATAAGTTGAGTAAACAGTATGGGCAAGTAGTGTTTAGAAGTCTTATTAAGGATGTAGGTATGAATGATAGAGGTGTTGTCGAAAGAGATGATATGACAGGATTTAATTGGTCTAAGGTTCCTGTTATTTTAGTGGAGATGGGTTTTTTATCAAATCGTAGTGAAGATCAGATGTTATCAACTGGAGCTTATCAAGATAAGTTGGCAAAGGGTTTGGCAGATGGTATTGAGGCGGCGTTAAAGTAAAGGTATCCCATTCTCTTGCGTGCTTTGCAACAGAGCTCAAAACATGAAATTCCATTAAGAAATTCTAATCTTTTGCGAATCTAGAATCATCTAACGTTCACATTCGGCATACTGCCGGTTCACTAGATTGCCCTGTGGGCAATCTTACGAAGATTCTAGATTGGCAAAAGAAGAATTTTAAATGGAATTTCAATTGTTTTTTCGCCTCTTGTTGTAATTCACGCAAGAGAACTATTATAATTGTTACTTATTACTAGTGGCTTCAGAGAAAATCTATACTAATATGTCTTCGTGGTGATTTTGTGTGTTGACACTCGTCGTTTTACTCGAGTGGACTGGGGTTAAATTAGCTTTTGTTGTAAGTTACGCAAGAGAGAATATTTATACAAGTTACTTATTACGAGGCGCTTCAGAGAAAATCTATACTAATACGTCTTCGTGGTGATTTTGTGTGTTGACACTCATCGTTTTACTTGAGTGGGCTATGATTGATTCGGTGTTAAAGTAGATAAAGGTATCCAATTCTCTTGCGTGCTTTGCAATGTGAGCTCGAAACTGGAAATCCATTAAGAAATTCTAATCTTTTGCGAATATAAAATTCTCTAACAGCTCACACTCGACGTCCTGTCTCGGGTTCGCTAGACTGGGCCTCTGGGTAGTTCTCTGGGGGACATAACAATTATTAATTGTTATGCAACCTGGCAGTCTTACGAGAATTTTAGATTAGCAAAAGAAGAATTTCTAAATTAGATTTCAATAGTTTTTTCGCTTCTTATTGCAAGTCATTCCAGAGAAAAATAATACTAGTACTTTTTCGCGGCGCTTCAGAGAAAATCTATACTAATACGTCTTCGTGGTGATTTTGTGTGTTAACACTCATCGTTTTACTCGAGTGGGTTAGGGTTAAATTAGCTTTTGTTGTAAGTTACGTAAGAGAAAATCTAGATTAGCTGCTTAGTGTGCGTCGCTTCAGGGAAAAGGTATACTAGTACTTCTTCGCGGCAATTTTGTACGTTAACACTCGACGTTTCACTGGAGTGGGCTAGGGGGAATGCAATTATGATCCAACTATCAAGAGAATCAATATATTATGATAAGTATAGATGTTATGAGATTATTATAGATGGTATGCTTTATGGAAATATTGGGGATGGAGAAACTAAAGAAATAGATGTTGTGGAGGGGAGCCATTCAATTTACCTGAAAATTGACTGGTGCAGAAGTAATGAATTAATTTTTATTGAAAGTAAAGATAAATTTATAGAATTTGAGTGTGGTAATTCAGTGAAAGGATTAAAAAAAATATTAACATTGTTATACATATCGTTTTTTAAAAATAAATATTTATATATAAAGTATAAAGATAGTATTTCATAACATTTTTATAAATAGTATGAATTAGTAAAAAGTATTAGTTTTTATTTTCACGTTATTTGGTATAGTTTATTTGTATTATGCCACACTAAATGTAATGTAATTGAGAGATGATTATTAATTTATTTTGGTGAAGAGAGAGATGTGATTATGAGTGATATGGAGAATAATGATAAAAAACATTTAAAGAAGATTTATAAAAAGTTTTCTGATTTAGTTTATGTTGTTGCTACAACTGAACTTGAGTCTTTTATTACTAAGGGTGAGTTTACTAGTTTTTTCAATTATAGGATGAAACAAATACTTTCAGAGATTAATGAAAAGAGTGAAATGTTGGGCGCTGGCGTTTTTTTTAATACAAAGGGTGAAATAATACTTATTGATGTTGGCATTGTAGGTAAGTTTATAGAGAATAATTACACTTTGAAAATGCTGGAATATTATAAGAATATTTCTTTGAATAAGATTATTAGGGGAGTGGTTAATGGATCCGATAAGTCAAAAGCAGATTTTATTTTAATACTATTATTCTTGCTAGTTTATTAATACTAGAAGATTTATGTAAATATATTGGTGTTGATCGATACAAAATGGTAAAAGAATTAAAGCATAAAATTTACGAATATTAAAGTCTAATTAAAGAAAAAATGAAATTATATGTAAAATACTAAGATAATATGATAAACATTTACATAATAACTACATTTTTCATTAATTTAGAAGCTTTATATAAAAAAACCATAATTTGTTAAAAAATATTCAATCTTAATTAAAAAACTTTTAGTTATATTTATTGTAATTTCGACAAATTAACCAGAGCATATAATTTTAACCTATAGGTATTCTTTATTAATCTTGATATTAAGGGTGGATAGTGGGTGGATAGGGTTGAAGTTGTCAGTTAAAAGAGATAAGTTTATGTAAACGTATTTCATGAAATGACATATTTTTTTTGGAAATAATGTTATTGTATTCTCATAAGAAAGTATGGGGGGTAGAGTAATATGGTAATTATAGAAAGTTTATATAAAAAAATAACAAATGGTGATGTGGATTACAATTATTCTTACAGATTGCTAAAAGGTCAAATATCTGTATCTATGTATGGAAAACTTGCAGAAATACAAGCTTACGGGATTGAAATAGAAAGACAAGATGTTATTGATGGTACAGTTGTAGGAATACAAAGGGATTGCGTTGAAAATATAAGCCCAGAAAGATATAAAGTTAAAAAACTTTTGAATATGGTATATGATAATGAAGTATCACCTATCCACATGATTGATGTATTGGGAGAGTATATTGATGATTATACTAGTGATTTTGATGAAATTTTAGTAAGTACAGCTACTTGTTAATAAATCATTTTTACCTAACATATTGAGGAGAACATTCCTCCTTTAGAGGATGAGTATTCTCTTTTTTTTTTATAATAGAAAATTATAAAATTATAGAGTATAATACTATAAATGGTTCAGGTTATAATTTAACAGTCTAGCGTTATATTATAATATAATAGTAGACCGAAGATTAAAATTTATAAAGTACATATTTACAAGTGGGAGTTGGTAATTATGATTCTAGGTGTAGGGACTGATATAGTTGAAATCAGCCGAATAAAAAACGCTATGGAAAGAAACAATGGCTTTTTAGAAAAAATTTTTACGAGTGCAGAACTAGAGTATCTTAAAAGTAGAAATTTACGAGCAGAATATGTGGCTGGTAGATTTGCTGCGAAAGAGGCTGTTGCAAAAGCTTTAGGGACAGGCTTTAGGGGGTTTGATTTTAAAGATATTGAAATTGATCGGACGACGTTTGGAAAGCCAATAGTAATTTTAAAAGGAAAAGCTAAGCTTATAGCTAAAAAAGAAGGTCAATATAATATTCATCTTAGTATATCGCACGGACAAGAAAGTGCAATTGCTTATGCTATATTAGAAGTTGAAAAGACTCCACCAGTAGTTGTAGAAAAATCTAAGGAACTTGATTCATTATAATTAATTGTTTTAGTAATAGTATGTAATCATTAGTAATAGTATAAGTAGTAGAGTAAGCTAATAAGGCTTGCAACAATAATAATTG
>NZ_CALEVF010000114.1 GCF_937920395.1 uncultured Clostridium sp.
ATATATCCTAATTTTCCCAATTATTATTTTTTCATAAGTTAGTTAACACTATCAAATTTGTGATAGTGTTAACACCTTTGTCTTATTTTTATAAATATCAATGTTTAATTATTACATATAAACTTTACCTTCAGCAACAATTTTAATCTTACCATTTAAGCAAATTTTTTTTATACATCCATTGTCCCATTTAGTAGTAACTTGAAGTTCTCCTCCTGGTTGCTTAACTAAAATGTCTAAGCTCCTCTTTTGTTTTTGCGTTAAGGCTACCGCCAAAGCGGATGTACCTGAAGCGCAACTTTTTTCCCAAAACAAACTATCTGTTCTCTTAACATATACTAATGGCTCCATGTACAATTTCTTATAATCGTAAAACATAACTCCTAATGCTTCAAAGCCTGCATATTCCAGTTTGCTTTTTACTTTTAAAAAAAATCCTTCTTTATCAGATATTCCATCACAATCCACTATTAAGTGAATTATCCCTGGAAACTCTACCAGAAAGCATTTGTATACGATTCCATTGTGATTAACATAAAAATCTTTAGTTGATTTAACTAAAGGCATAACAATTTTAGAATTATATTCGTTGTTGTTTTTTAAACGCTCTACCTCACAATTTATTACTCCGTTAAATCCTGACACTTCTAGTGGAACAATAAATTTTTCATTTCTCATTTCCACACAAGAATAGTTCTTATCCACTAAAATCGCTGCTAGTGACCTTGCAGCATTTCCACAAAACTCTCCCCCCATCATCTGAAGTCTAACACAGTTTTTACTTTTTCCTTCTTCTGTACAATGTTTTTCTATAAAACCAACCTGCTCAGCATTAATGCTTCCATACTCCATAATTTTATTAGCAACATTGATATGAAATTGTCTCGGAACATGATCTAAAATGAAAACTGTCATATTTCCTGCTGGATTTACTTTAATAAAATGCAACTTTATTATTATCACTTCCCTTTATATTTTGATATAAATTTATCTTCTATACCTAAGGCTACTACTAACCTTAACTTCATAAATCAATTTTAACTTCAAAGCGTCAAATAAGTGTCTATTATAATTTACTAACAAAGTTAACTGAAATTTTAAAGTATATACTGCACATTAGTAGCTCATTAAAGTTTTTCTCATCTAAATACATTTATATCTTTGGCATAATCATATTTTCCATTTTTATCTTTCCTTTTATGTAATATTATACCATTACATCTATATTACATCTATTAATTTGGAATTATATTTTGGATTTTCATCTAAATTGTAGTATAATTTGTATAAGGAAGTTTATGGAATTATATGGGAGTGATTTGATGGATTATATATATTGTAAAATGTTTGGTAATTTTAGTGTAACTGTCAATAAGGAGGAAATATTCTTCCCTTACAGTAAAGCTCAAGGCCTATTTTGTTATTTACTACTAAATAAGCAAGATAACAGAGAACATCTTTCAGAACTTTTTTGGGCTAATCAAGAAGAAGGTTACGCCAAAAAGAATCTAAGAAATGCTATCTATAAAATAAATAAATGCTCTAATGTTTCGATATTGGTGTCCCCTCAAAAATCAATAATTATGCTCAATCCAAATATAGAAATAGATGTAGATATATATAAGTTTATGAGAGATGAAAATGAAATAGATGTTTTCAAAGGAGAATTTCTACAGGGATTTTGTCCTAAAAATGCAGAAAATTTTGAAATTTGGATATTAGAAATGCGTGAAAATTTGGAATGTATATATACAGATAGATTGAATAAAAAAATAGAAAAAGAATTACAAAATAGTAATTATAATATAGTTGAAAAATATTCAAAGTTATTAATAAAAATAGATGAATTTAATGAAAATGCTTATGTATATTTACTTGAAAGTTATAAAAAGCAAGGCAAATATACCATAGCAATTGAAGAATACAATAATATTAAGAGATTATTTAAAGATGAATTATCCATTTCTCCTAATGATAAAATATTAAACGTAGTCAATGAAATAGTAGATATTATGAATACAAGGGGCATTAATAAAAACACTGATGAATTTTTCTATGGACGATATAATGAATTGAGAATATTACAAAATGCTTACAATAATTTCAATAAAAATGGATGTTTAAAATCTGTGCTTTTGGTAGGTGAAGCTGGTATAGGTAAAACACGACTTAAAGATAAATTTATAGAAATAGTAGATGAGGATACAACTTATGTTTTAGAAACTTATTGTTTTCAATTTGAAAAAGATTGCATTTTAAAGCCATGGAATGTTATATTATCTAAACTATCTCAAATTATGAAATGTAAAAAAATAAAAATTCCAACTTTATGGGAAAATATTATTGAAAATTGTTTTTCAGGTTTTAATAAATTAAGCAATATAGAACAAGGCATTAAAATTTCAGATAGTAAATATACGTTAAAATATGAATTTATCAGTAATATAATAACTAATATACTTGCTAAAATAGCAGAAACAAAAAAAGTAATACTTATTTTTGAAGATATACAGTGGATTGATAGTGGTAGTTTAAGGATTTTAAGCAGTATGATTTTACATTGTAATACTAATATTTTGTGTTTTATGACCTATAGAAATGAATACAATATCGAAATAGATAAATTCCTAGTTTCAGCAAATAAGCATAATAAAATTTTAAGGCTTGATTTGTTAAGATTTAATAATGTTGAAGTAGAAAATTTTATTAAACTTGTTCTTCCCAAAAAAAATTTTAATAAAGAGATATTAAATAAAATATACAATGAAACTGAAGGAAATGCATTTTTTTTAACAGAATATATTAATACTATAAAATTTAATAGTGATATAAATATTATGTCTTCTAAAATGAAAGATATAATGAAAAGCAGGTTTTTAGATATTTCAGAAGACTGTAAAAACATTTTGAGAATCTCATCTCTATTCTTTGATGAAATTCCATTATACATCTTACATGAACTTACAGGGGAAGAAGAACTTAAAATAATTGATTCAATAGAGGAACTTGAAAATAAATTCATATTAAAAGAAGTTACTAACAATAATGTAATAAGTTTTATGTTTACACATCAGAAGTTAAGAGAATTCATTTATATTAATCTATCCTTGGCAAGAAAAAAAATTCTTCATAATAAGATAGGATATATTATAGAAAAAAGTTTAAAAAATAACAGAGAAGATATAAACATTTACAATAAACTTGTTTATCATTTTTCAAATGCAGATAATAATCTATCAACACTGAAATATAGTATAAAAAGTTTAAATGTATATTTGAATTTTAGCCATGAACTTTATCCAGTATTATATTCTAAAGATGTTAATTTTTATAATAATTTATATTTTAGTAATAACAAAACCATTAAAAGCATAAAGAAAATAGAAATTCTATTATTAAAAGTAAAAAATGATTATAATAGTTCTAAGGAAGTTTTGAGTTTAGAGATCGAATTTTTACATATTAAAGGAAGATATCTTATACGAGAAGGAGATTATGAAAAAGGTGTTAAGTTCATAAGTGAAATGATAGAAAAAGCTAATGAAATTGATGACTCAGATTACTCTATAGAAGGGTATAAGCAAATGATATATTATTGTATACAGACCAATAATATTGATGGAATGATAAAATATGTAAATATAGGTTTAGATAAAGCAGCAGATTGTAATTACCATATGGAAATAGGAGTATTTTTACGATTTAAAGCACTATATAAAAAAATGCAGGGAAAATATAACGAAGCAGAGGAACTGTTTAATGAATCTATAAATGTTTTTAATGTAACTAAAAGTGTAGCTGATAAATATGCCTTAAGTATAGCAGCCGCTTATAACTATATAGGAGATATAAGAAGACAAAACATGAAATTTCAGGAAGCTTTAGAATTTTTTAAAAAAGCAATAAAAATATGTGAAGAAAAAAATATACTTACCAGTCTTTCTATTTTTAATATAAATGCTGGTGAAACATGTTTCAACATGGGAGCGTATTCTGAAGCAAAAACGTATTTTCAAAAGGCTATGGATATATATAAACAATTCGATTTAATGTGGGAAAAGTCTATTGTAGAAGCCTTTATGTCTAAAATAATAATTAATGAAGGAAATTATGAAGGTGCTTTAAAATATTTAAAAAATTCAGATTTACATTCAAAATTGCTAAAAAATCCTCATGAAATTGGAATCGTATATATGGTAAAAGCTCAAATTAAAAATGAAATGAAAAATAATGATAATTTAAATAAAATTTTTAATATATACTTGAATGAAAATTTACAATTCTATTGTAAAAATAGTATTAAATTTTTGACTTCCTCAAAGGATAACTATGAAATAAATTTGCTAAACACCTTAATGAATAAAGATAATATTCTTTAATGATACAATCTGCTATTCTGATGTCTAACATTAGTCCCAGACATCAGAAGCAAATAAGAGGGTGTCTCAAAATGATTGAAAAATTATTTAAAGAGGCATCTTTTTTTCTTTGTTATTTTTAGGTCAAATATCAAAAAAAATCACTTTAATAATATTTAGTTTTAGCTACTTTTTATTTTTGGATATTCTAAAAAGAAGATTCTTGAATCTCCTAATTTTTATATTTTATTTTTAATTTTTAAGATGCTTTTATTTCATGTAACGAAATTCCACACCTATCTTCTTGAATTTTATGGTGAAATTTATTTATGTTATACCCAAAGCATAAAAGAGTAAACTCAGTTTTTACATTGTTTTTTCCTCTTGTTAAAAATCGGTTAACCACATGATCTTCTTTTAAGACTCCAAATGCACCTTCAACTTGAATTGACCTATTAGTTCTTAACATAATTCCTT
>NZ_CALEVF010000115.1 GCF_937920395.1 uncultured Clostridium sp.
TATAAATTAACACCAAAAATTGATTCATTAGATAAAATCAAAGGCAAGTACTCATGAACATTTTTAGTTTCACTTAGTTTAATATTTCCCATTATATTAGTTAATGACTTTAGCATTGGATCAGGACTTAATTCAAAACTATCTCCTTCATCATCTATAGCCATTAAATAACGACACCATCCTGCTATAGTAAGTGGTATAAATGTTAGATTTTTAACATCTAAATTAGGATTATTATTATAAGCCTTAATTGTCTCACCAAACCGTATACCTAATTTTTGAGAAGTATCACAAACAATCCTTTGTGGCGTATCAGGCATAAATGGATTTGGAAGACGTACTTTCATTACCTCATCTATAAAGTCTTTAGGAGACATAATACCTGGATCCACAACCACTGGTAATCCTTCCACGTATCCTATATTCTTTATTAATTTAACAAGTTCCCTATCTTTCATCTCATCTGATATTTTATTATAAGATAATAAACATCCAAAAATAGCAAGAGCTGTATGAAGAGGATTTAAACAAGTACAAACTTTCATTTTTTCTACTTTATCAACTGTTTCTTTATCTGCATAAATAATACCGGCTTTATCAAGTGGAACACGACCGTTTTTAAAGTTATCTTCGATAACTAAATATTGAGGCTGCTCTGCATTAACAAATGGTGCTATATATGTGTTTTTAGAGGTCATAATTACCTCTGTATCCTCAAGCCCAATCTCACTCAATATATTTATAACGGACTCTGCAGGTCTTGGGGTGATTTTATCAATCATACTCCAAGGATAAGATAAGTTTTCTTTTACATAAGTTAAAAATTCAGCTTCTACTTTTCTATTTTCTGTCCAATGTTTTGCAAATGTAGTAATTGCCTTTTCAAGTTTCGAACCATTATGAGAACAATTATCCATACTTACTAAGGTCAATGGTAATTCACCATTTTTAAATCTTTCATAAACTAATGATGTAAGCTTTCCAATATAACTTGTAGCTTTTGTGGGTTCATTTTCAAAATCTTCCGCAACATCTTTCAAAAATTCACCATTACCATTTTTTAAGCTATATCCTTTTTCTGTAATTGTAAATGAAACCATTTTCAATGTTTTAGCTCTAAATATTTCTTTTAATCTATTCCAGTCATTTAGATTATTTATATCTACACATAATGATTCTGCTATACTTCCTATTACTTTCTTTTCTAATGTTCCATCTGCTTTTAAAGTCACTAAAATACTTAAGTTATCAAATTTATTATAACTTTTTTCAATTATTTCATAATCATATCCTTCAGCAACTATTATGCCGGTGTTTAATATACCTTTATTAAGTAATTCTTGACACACAGCAGCCGGAAATGCACGAAATATGTTTCCAGCTCCAAAATGTAACCATTCAGGAGTTTCTTTAGTTTGTTTTATCATTTCACTTCGATCATATTTAGGTAATTCAAACTGATTTTTTTTCCAAAACTTAGTGTTTTTTAATTCTTCTTGTCTAAGTTTCAATTCATTGCCTCCCTTGCTCTCAAATTATAATCTATTTGTGAACGTTACCAATATATATTAAACTAACTTATATCTTAATGGAATATTATTTTAAATTAGCAACAGAATCTCTCTTAACAAGTTCTGTACTAATATATATTTTTTCGCCACTATCTATATTATTTTCTATAATGTCTAAAAGTTTTTCTGCCCCTTTCTTACTTATTTCACTAATAGGTCTTCTTACAGTGGTTAAAGCTGGCGTTAAATAATCACCTAACTGCATTCCATCAAAGCCCATAATTGAAATATCCTTTGGAACATTTAGACCTGCTTCAGATGTTGCCTTCATTGCTCCAATTGCCATTTCATCATTTGAGCAAAATACTGCTGTTGGAA
>NZ_CALEVF010000116.1 GCF_937920395.1 uncultured Clostridium sp.
TAATTGATGTAAATTCTGGAGCACTACATATGGTAGATGAAATAGTTTATGATCTTCTAGATGAGAATGAACTTAGAAAAAAAGAAGATTTAATAGAAGATTTTAAAAATAAATATTCAGTAAAAGATATTAATGAAGTATATGATGAGATTCAAAGCTTAATTCAAGAAGGAACTTTGTACACAGCAGATTTATACAAATCAATTGCGTTAAGTGGTGCAAAAGAAGAGCCATATATAAAGGCACTGTGTTTAAATATAATTCATGATTGTAATTTAAGATGCAAGTACTGCTTTGCTGATGAGGGTGAGTACCATGGCGCTAGAAAAGCAATGTCAGTAGAAGTTGGGAAAAAAGCAATAGATTTTGTTTTGGAGAAATCTGGACCTAGAAAAAACATTGAGATAGATTTATTTGGTGGAGAACCACTAATGGCTTTTGAAATGATAAAAGAAATAGTTGCATATGCTAGGGTTCAAGAGAAAATTTTCAATAAATCTATAAGATTTACTATGACTACTAATGCCACGTTACTTACTGAGGAAATTATGAAATATATGGATGAGAACATGGGTAATATAGTACTTAGCATAGATGGTAGAAAAGCTGTTAATGATAAGGTTAGAGTAAAGGTAGATGGAAGTGGATCATATGATAGAATACTTCCTAAGATTAAAAAAATGGTAGATATGAGAGACAAATCAAAACAGTATTATGTTAGGGGAACGTTTACTAGAGATAACACTGACTTTTTTGAAGATATTGAACATATGGCGGATTTAGGGTTTAAAGAAATATCTATAGAGCCAGTGGTGCTCCCACCTGAACATAATCTATCAATTAGAGAAGAAGATTTACCAGTTATATTTGAGCAATACGATAAATTATATGCAGATATGCTCAAACGATTTAAAAATGGAACTAGTTTTAAATTCTATCACTTTAATATTGATTTACAAGGTGGACCTTGTGTATATAAGAGAATAGCTGGATGTGGAGCGGGCCATGAATATATAGCAGTTACTCCAGATGGAGATATATATCCTTGTCATCAATTCGTTGGCAATAAAGATTTTCTTATTGGCGATATCTATAATGGGATTACTAATAATAAAATGGTTAAAGAATTTAAGGAAGCTCATATTTATAATAAACCTACATGTACTAAGTGTTGGGCTAAATTTTATTGTAGTGGTGGATGCCAGGCAAATAACTTTAATTTCAATGGAGATATGCATATACCATATGAAATTGGATGTAAGATGCAAAAGAAGAGAATAGAGTGTGCAATAGCTTTAAAAGCGGTAACCATGAATAAGTAAATTACATTTAGTTAAGATTGACTAAATTTGTTAATCATAATATAATTGTATTTATGAGTAAACGGGAAGGGGGATAAAAATGAAAAAGAAGAAGAGCACGATACTGTTTCTAGTCAGTGTTTTTGTTATTGGGTTATTAGCATTTACAGGTTTTCACGGATTTAAAATAGGAGACTACAGGGTTAAACCATTTACTGAGACAATAAATAAAGGGTTAGACATTCAAGGTGGAATTTCTGTACTTGAAGAAGTCCAAGGTGCAAATGTAGATCAAAAGACTATAGACAGAGCAATTGAACTAATTTCATTGAGAGTAAACAAAATGGGAGTTAGTGAGACATCAGTTACTAAAGAAGGTAATAATAAAATTAGAATTGATATACCAGGAAAATCAGATTCTAAAGAAATTCTTGATACTGTTGCAAAATCGGGTGAACTCAAATTTGTTGGTCCTGATAAAGTGACAATTCTTACTGGTAAAGATGTAAAGGATGCTACTGCGGCCTACAATCAAGATAATAAGCCTGTTATAAATCTTGAACTTAATGCATCGGGTAAGAAAAAATTTGCAGCAGCAACTCAAAAGTTTATAGGACAAAAAATAACTATTTATATGGATGCAGATGTATTAACTGATCCTACAGTTGAAGTAGCTATTTTGGACGGAAAGGCTGAAATTTCAGGAAGTGCATCATTAGTAGAAGCTACTACTACATCTGAAATTATTAAATCTGGTGCATTACCTGTAACTTTAAAAGCTGTTTCAGTTAAAACAGTGGGAGCAACTTTTGGATCAGAAGCATTATCACAAAGTGTGAAAGCAGGAATAGTATCAATATTATTTGTATTCTTATTTATGCTTTTATATTATAGAGCACCTGGTGTTGTTGCGGATATATCTTTAGTTTTATATGTGGTCTTAGTTCTTGGTGCATTCTCAGCTATTAACGCTACATTAACAATTTCAGGTATCGCTGGATTCTTACTTACAATAGGAATGGCTGTCGATGCTAATGTGCTAATATTTGAGAGGATAAAGGAAGAAATTAAAACTGGAAAATCTATAAAATCTTCTGTACATGCTGGATTTCATAGAGCACTTCCATCAATATTAGATTCAAACATTACAACTATAATGGCTGGGTTAGTTCTTTATTCTATGGGGACAGGTTCAGTTAAGGGCTTTGCACTAACACTAGTAATAGGTGTAACTATAAGTCTATTTACAGCACTTACATGTACTAAATTCTTATTGAAATTAGCAGTCGAAATGGGACTAATAAGTAAAACATCTCATTTTGGCGTAAAGAGGGGGTAAGCATATGATAAAAGTAGTTGAAAAAACTAAAATATGGTTTGCTATTTCTCTATTTATAATTGTAATAGGAATGGGGTTTTTGGCAACAAAAGGATTGAATTTAGGTATAGATTTTAAAGGTGGTACAACACTTGATATAAAAATGAATCAACAATTTGTTAAATCAGATGTAGATAAAATAATAGATAAATATGCAAAGGAAGAATATTCTTCTAAAACAATAAATGATAATAAAGAAATTGATATAATCATAAAAAGTGATGCGCTTTCTCCTGAAAAAACTGCTAGCATGTTAAAAGATATTAAAACACAGTTTAAATCAAGTGTATTATTATCTCAAGATACAATCGGTGCATCTATTGGAAGTGAATTAAAGACAAAAACAGTTACTGCCTTAATAGTAGCTATGCTTTTCATGTTAGTTTATGTCGGTTTTAGATTTGAGTTTAAATTTGCAGCTTCAGCTATAATTGCTTTGGTGCACGATATTCTGATTACAGTTACAGTATATGCAATTTTCCAAATACAAGTAAATGCAACCTTTATAGCGGCGATTCTAACTGTTGTTGGGTATTCTATTAATGACACTATAGTTATATTTGATAGAATAAGAGAAAACCAAAAAATTATGAGGAAAGCTTCTGTAGAGGAAATTACAAACACTAGTGTTAATCAAACTATGGCAAGATCAATAAATACAGTTGCTACAGTTTTAATTTGTGTAATTGCAGTATTTGCATTTGTACCTTCTATAAGAGATCTTAGTTTCCCATTAATTTTTGGTATAGGAGTTGGATGTTATTCTTCAAT
>NZ_CALEVF010000117.1 GCF_937920395.1 uncultured Clostridium sp.
TTTCCTAATTCCTCTTTGGTTGTAATAAATCTAACTGATACATCTTCCTCTGCCTTTAAAGCATCTAAATCTGTAAAATTTGATATATGTGGAAGTTTTATTACTACTATGTCAATAGGTGCAGTAATTTTCTTATTAAATTCTACCGCTCCATCCTCATCTTCAAGATCTAACCTAAAGTAAGGAACTACCCCTGCGCAAGGAATATCTATAATATCCTCAAGCATTGTAAGTCCTGGCTTTAATATTTCTAAATCTCCTCTAAATTTATTTATAATAGTAGCTTTGACTCTTTTTTTCTCATCATCTCTTAGTAAAAGCATAGTTCCTGCAAGTGATGCAAATACGCCTCCTTTATCTATATCTCCAGCAAGTATTACAGGAGCATCTATAAGTTCTGCCATTCCCATATTTACTATATCTCTTTCCCTTAAGTTGATTTCTGCAGGGCTACCCGCTCCCTCCATTACTATAATATCAAACTTCTTTTCTAATTCTTCAAACTGCAATTTTAGCATGTCTTTGAATTTTAGTTTCATATTATGATACTCCATTGCTGTACTATTTCCATAAACCTTTCCATTAACTATAATTTGACACTTTTTATCCGACGTAGGCTTTAGAAGTATTGGATTCATAAATACTTCTGGCTCAAGACCTGCTGCATATGCTTGGAGCACCTGTGCTCGTCCCATTTCTTTTCCATCCAATGTAATATAAGAATTTAATGACATGTTTTGTGACTTAAAAGGACATACAGAAAAACCATCTTGCTTTAGAATTCTACATAACGCTGTAACTAATATGCTTTTTCCTACAGATGAAGCAGTTCCTTGAACCATTATTTTAGCCATTACTTTTTCTCCCTTCCCTCGTGTTTTCTTTGACCCCTTTTTTTTAAAATAAAAAAACAGCAAGCTATCCACACCTGCTGTCATATGCAAATTTCATTGCACTAACTTAAAACCTACAAGTTCTTTCCCGCCGAAAGCTTAATATTACTAATTTAGGCAGGTCTCCTGGCTTTTGATATACATTCTCTTAGCCTTACCCCTAATGGATAATTATAAAAGTTTGCTCTCAATTACAGTAGCGGGGGCTGCTGTGGACTTACACCACATTCCCTTTTCACCCTATTCATCATCTACTATCGTAGCTCATCTACTAAAGAAGCTGACTAATAAAAGGCACCTAAAAAAATCTATTCAAATTTACTGATATTTCTAATAAAATAATCGCTTTAATTTTAAATTTTATATATTTCTACAAAATAAGTTTATAACATTAGGTTAGTTATGTCAATAACTTTGATTGTAAACCTTTAATCATTATTATTTTTATCTACAGAATTTATTATTTCAAAAAGCTCTTGCCTATTTCTAGGTATGGCTGAACCTGAATATATTTTCCCACTATTTCGAAGCTGCTCAAAAACTTCAAGAATAAATGGTTTTTCAAGGTAACACTCATGTATTAGTTTATCATCAGAAAAAATATCATAAGGAGTCCCTTCCTTAGCTATTTCGCCATCTTTAAGTACTATAATGTAATCCGACCACGCATACGCAAGTTCTACATCGTGAGTTGATAAGATAACAGTTATTCCCTTTTTATTTAAATCATCAAATATTTTCACAATTTGTTTTGAATGCTTAGGGTCAAGACTTGAAGTCGGTTCATCAAATACTATTATTTCTGGGTTCATAACAAGTATGTCTGCAATTGCCACTCTTTTTTTCTGTCCATAGCTTAAAAAATGTACTGCCTTATCTTTATAATCATACATACCCACATCCATAAGTGCGGCATCTACCCTACGCCTAACTTCAGTCTCACTTAAATTTAAATTCATTGCACCAAATGAAACTTCTTGATACACACTTGCTGAAAATAGTTGATTTTCAGGATCCTGAAAAACTATTCCTATGTTTTTTCTTAATTCTAATAACGATTTTTGCTTATACTTTACTTCTTTTCCTTTATATATTATATTACCTTTAGTTGGTTTTAAAATACCATTAAAATTCAAGAAAACAGTTGATTTACCTGAACCATTAACCCCGACAAATGATACTTTTTTACCTTTCTCTATTTTTACATTTATATTATTTAATGCTTTGGTCCCATCTTGATATTGATAGCTTAAATTTCTTGTCTCCAATATATATTCACTCATTACATCATCTCCCTTGGACCTTTAATAATACGGCTTTAAACCCTTTACGAAAACATAGTATTTTTACTAAAACTAATAATTATTAAAAATACCTCTACTAATATAATTAATGATATGTTTTTATATGAAGTGACATAATGATTTTCCAATAAATTTATATCTCCATCATAACATCTTGATTCCATAGCCATATAAATATCTTGTGAACGTTTATAAGCACTTAAAAACAAAGAGGTAACAAGATTACCCAATGAATTGAACCCTCTTCTAAATGTTGAATATCCAAGCCTTGAGCTTTGAGATATATAAATCATATTCGCAGTATCTAATAATACAAAAATAAATCTATATATAAGACCCATGAGTTCTACAAACAATTTAGGTACCTTAAGTTTTCTAATCACTGCTAAAACTTCAAAAACCGGTGTTGTTAATGTCAAAAAATATAAACAAGAAACTGCTGCAAGTGACTTAAAAAATAATCTTGCCGCAGTTATTAAGCTATTATAAGTACACCCTAATGTAACATTAAAAATACTAAAACTAAATATTAAACCCTTACTACTTGATGCTATGTTTATTGCTATTGTTATAACACCCATTATTAAAAAAACTAAAGGTATGGACATTAATTCAATATAATTCTTTAACGGTAATTTACCCTTAAAAACAGTTATAAAACCCATAAGTAATAATATTATTATGGAGTCAACTATGTTATTAAGTGATATACATACAATTATTGTAGCCATTGAAAAAATGAATTTTTCCATAGGATTAACATTCTTAAGCTTTGAAATGTAAGCTAACTTATCTATAGATATCACTGTTTCTCACCTTCAATCACATTCTCTTTCACTGCTAACTTTGCTTCTGCCTTCGCCTTTGCTTTTCCTTTTGAGTACCCAAAGAAAAAGCATACAATTCCCGAACCAATAGCTGCCTGAAGTGAAAATAAAAGGCTTTCTATTTCTGCACTTGGTGGTGTCCATATTGATGAAAACCACGGTTTATAATTCGCATCTATTTTTGTAATTTCTTTTTTTGCTTGATCATCTGAACCAGTAAATGCAGCATGTTTTAGAAATAATAAGGGAATAACAGCAATAACAACAACAAGTACAGCAAGTATCAAATTTTTTTTAAGTATACTATTATTCTTACTTTTCTTCTCAATACTCATCTCACTAATCCTCCTCTGATAAAACATTTAATTCTTTAAGTTCTTCCTTATTATATTTAGATAAAAGATTAAATACTATAACCGTTAATATCCCCTCACTTATTGCAAGTGGAAGTTGTGTTACCGCAAATATGCTCATAAACTTTAAAAGAGATGCTACAAACCCTCCTATTTTATCCGGGAATGCAACTGCAAGTTGAAAAGAAGTTGTCACATATGTCATTAAATCACCAAGCATAGCGGCCGAAAATATAGATATCGATGTTGAAACATGCAATTTCTTTAATAGTTTGTATACACCATAAGATACTATTGGTCCAACTACAGCCATAGAGAAAGTATTAGCTCCAAGAGTTGTGAGTCCTCCGTGTGCAAGAAGCAACGCTTGAAAAATTAAAACTATTAAACCAAGTACACTCATTACTGTAGGTCCAAATAAAATTGCACCAAGTCCTACCCCCGTAGGATGCGAACAACTTCCTGTAACTGATGGTATTTTAAGCGCTGATAAAACAAATGCAAATGCTCCTACCATTGCAATTAACATCTTAATCTTTGGATCTATTCTTATTTTTTCCTTTATAGAAAAGTAACCAACAACAATAAACGGTATACATAACGCACCCCATGTTATACACCATTTCGGAGGTAAAAATCCTTCCATTATGTGCATTGCAAATGCATTTTTAGGTATAAATAGTAACATCATTAAAACTCCAAGTGAAACTTGGTATTTTTTTAACATAAAAACACCCCCCATTATTATTCTATTACACTTAATTTTTCTTGTGATTTTTTTTTAAAAATCGAGTAGGAGCTAAATAATTAGTTTATTTAGCGACCTCTCACACCACCGT
>NZ_CALEVF010000118.1 GCF_937920395.1 uncultured Clostridium sp.
TGCGATATCAAGGCTTTCAGAGCATTGTAAACATCAAGTTGATTTGTAGCAAGTTGGCAACCTTCTAACCTAATTATTTAATTTTTTCTTTGTTTTTGTTACTACTATATATATCGCTATGATTAATAATAACTTTATACTTTTTTAAAATATATTTTATATTTTTTTACTTAAAAAAACTGATTTAGATGGAAATTTGTTATAACCCATCATTCCTGTCTGTCTTTTTTTACTTTTTTTAATGTTTTCTAATAAAGCATCTTTTTTATCTTTCATTCTAGCTTCTAAATCTTTCTCTAAGTTTTCTATTTCATACTGTAAATATAATTTATTAAGTTCGACTTTTGTATAATTAATTTTATTCATATTATCTAAACTCAATTGCCTTTTCTGAAAGATTTCATCTAGTTTTTCGTATTTTTCTGCTTTTACTGTTTCAATAATAGTCAGAGTAATATTTTTATATTCTATAAAACTTTCCTCTAAGTTCAATTTATCACCTGCTTTATATTAGATATTTATTTCATTTATGATGAACTTGTTCCAAGCATAGAGCTAAGTGCACTTTGTTGTGAATTTAAAGCATTCATTGCCGTTTCTAAAGCAGTAAATTTAGCATAATACCTAGTTGAAGCAGCATCAAGTTGACTTTGAAATTTAGTAATATTTAAAGTCTGGTTATAAACTTGGTCAGGCAATGTGTTTTTACTGGCAGTCCCTGTAGTACTGTAATCATATTGCTTATTTACAAAAATATTCATAGATCCACTTAGCGTATAAGTACCATCTTTACCTAATCCAGGCGACGCTACATAGTCCCTCAATATACTATCCATTCTTGTAAATATACCATCTTCCTTATACTTTTCTGAGCCTGCATAAGCCTGGTTAGTAGTTAAAGTGCTACTTGAAGATCCAATGAACAATTTTTTAAAGTCATCCATGTTATTTTCAATAGCAGCCTTTAATTTTGCCTCATCCGAAATTACAAGCTTACCTCCATCTGTAGTGTCTGTTGAGGTTTGTATACCTACAGCATCAGTACCATAAGCACCAAAGCTTAAAGCAACCTTTCCAGTACTGCTATCTGTACTATCATAACTACTATATACAGGTGAATAAAGTGTTCCTCGAAGTTGTGTAAGCAAACTACTTAAATAGTCATCTTTTTTAAGTATTCCCACTTTTGCTTTAGTTTCCCATGCCGTTATCTGAGTTTCACTCATACTTGTTTTTTGAGCATCAGTTAATGGAGAATAATTTTTATCTTTTGTTTCTGTTAATTTTGTATTAATTGTTGATATTATCGTATTATAATCTTCAATAAAACTTTTTATATTCTTAACAACTGTATCTGAATTTGATGTTACAGTTACATTTGAAGTATCAGTCCCTGTATTAACTCCTACCAGGTTATATGTAACACCATTTACTGCGAATTTATTAGAACTTTGAGTAGTTGTTATGGCTGATTGACCTGGAGCAGTAATAGATACAACAGCATCTGTTCCTAATTTTGTTATTGTATTTGTTTTTGTTGTAACTTCATTTGGAGCTAATCCTGTAGTTTTTGAAGATGACACCGCTCCAGTTAAACCTAACTTTGTTAATATACTATCTGTTCCACTAGTTTCAACCTCTGCTATATTAAATCCAGACGCTGAGCCATAACTTTTTGATTGAAATGAAATTTTTCCAGTTGTATCATCTATGCTCATTGTAACTGCTCCACCAGTTGCACTATTAACTTTGTCCATTAAATCTTTAACAGTAGATGTACTAGTTGAAGATATAGTTACCGGTTTAGCATTCGTAGCTGTATCATAGGATAGTGAGAAACTAGTATTCGTTGTAATTCCCAAATCTGATAATTTAGAAGTCGATGATATTCCACTATTAATATTTTTATCTACAATTACATCTGTAACTGAACCAGCTTTTAAGTCTACTGTACCTGAAGATAGATTTGTAATCTTAATATATTCAATATTACCTTCTTTAACATAAGATGCAGTAATTTTACCATTTAAACTTGATGCTGCAATATTGTTGTTTAACTCTGTTACTAACCCCTTTGTTGTACTCGCAGTTAGCTTTGGCAATGTAAGTCCTGCTGTTTTAACTCCAGCTATAGTATTCCCAGATGCGTCAACACTGCTAGCTGTTGTTACATCAAATGTTAAAATATTACTAGTCCAGTTTGAAGCTGATGCAGCTATCATTGAATTATTAGAATTCCCTTCAACTTTAGCTTGTTCGGCCAGCTTACTTACATTCACCTTATATGTTCCAGCCTTTGCAGTTGCAGATGATGTTGCTGTAACTACAGAGGTTTCATCGCTTGCCGCTGTGTTAATATTCATAGAGCTTCCAGACAACATATATTTACTTGAAAGTGGATCAAAATAATCCTGCAATCCTTTTACACCTGATATAATCCCTTTATATGCCTCCTGCTGCCACGCTAATGTTTGCTTTGCCTGGTTTGCCTTGTCTATTTTAAGTTGATAATTTGAAACCATAGACTTAACTACTGCATCCGTATCAATACCAGATGCCATACCTGATATTCTTAATAAATTAGAACTTGAAGTGATACTTGTAGTTGAAGTCGTACTTGGATAAATACTTGTCATTTACAATCACCGCCTAATTTATTTACCACCTTTAGATTTTTTATAAGCCTCGGTCCATGTATCCCTAACATCTTCAATTAATGGAATTATCTCATCCATTATTTTTTCACTTTTCTTAATATTAGCGTCTACAAGTCTTCTTGTTATAAATTCATAAACCTTCATTAAACTTTCTGCCCATTCTCCACCTTTTGCCACATCCATGGTTGACATTAACTCATAAAATATATTTTGAGTTTTAACAATATTTTCATGAGCTTTATTAACATTCTTGTCAATTATGGCCTGTCTACCTATTTTGGAGAATTTAGTAGCCCCCTCCACAAGCATTAAAAGTAATTGATCTTTTGATGCAAAATTCACACTATTGCTTTTATAAGTATTGAATGCATTTCCATAAGCGTTCATTGCCATACTCCTTCACCCCTACTTTTTAGTATCTATAAAATTTCCTAAGTTTCTTTGTTCATTTTCTAAAGTTTCTTTAAACCCATGTACATCATATTGCACATCTTTAAATGCTCTTACAGTTATTTTGTGTTTCTTTTTATATTTTAATAACTTACCACTAAATTCTTCATAGGCCTTTGAATTGTCTTTATGCTCTCTGTCTTTATTTATTGCTATCTCACCTTTTCTATGAACTATACCAGATTTAGTTGTCTCTTTAACTCTTCGTCTTATTTCAACATCTATTTTGTTTAATTTAAACTCCATAATATTCCTCCCAACTTTATTCGAGTGGGTAATGACTTTTCAAATTATAAATTACGCTTTTTTATCCATTAAAATACCAGCCATTTCACACATTTTAGCTACCATATCGAGTATTTTTTTTGATGGAATTTCTTCAATTACTACATTAGTATTATTATCAACAACTTTTATAATCATTTGGTTAAGAATATCATGCTTTTCATATTGAAGATGGGTACCTTCACCCTCTAGAAATCTATTTATTTTATTAACTGCATTTTTAATTTCTTTTTCACTATTTTCTTTTTCAGTAATTAACTTATTGTTTTCAGAAGATTTTAAAGTCCTAGTATTCTGTTCCGTTTTATAAAATTTATCTAAATCAATGAAGTCATTCTTAATGTTACCCCCAATATCCATATTCCCCCCCCATTTGGTATCTAATTTTTCTAAGGCCGATGTATTAAAAATTGTAGCTCTTTGATTTTCATCAATAACTTCTTTATAAAGTTCACTCCTTAAAATACCAATTTCTCTTGGAGCATTTATAGCAATTTTTACAGAAGCATTTTCAACCTTAATTATGGTTATTTCAATGTCATCACCTATCAATAGGGATTCGCCTTTTTTTCTACCTATTACTAACATTTTTTGTCCCCCCTACTACTTTTTATAGTAAATAGAGGTTCCTTTATTTTGTACTTACCATTATCCAATATTAATTGCTCACCTAATTTTTCTTTTATATTAATAAGGATTGGAGCTTTCAAATTTGTAGTCATATTCTTAATATCAGAACTTAACGTGACTGTAGTTAATACTAAAACATCTTCCGGTTTAACTACTTCAAGTTCTTGTACATATATATCTGGTATTTTAAATTCATAATCTTGTATTACAGCATAGGGAGATACCATAACTAGACCAATTTCAATATCTTCAATTGAGTGTAATATGCTAAAAACTTCATTCTTTTCTAAGGGGAAAATTATAAATCTTTTTAACTCCTTAAATCCCGGTAATCCCTTTTTAAACACAATAACATCCTCATCACTATATTTGTGAACTCCATGGTACTTAGTTACTAACTCCATAGTAGAAATCAACTCCTTTATATATATCATGTATATACATTAAAAATCATTTTCTTTATGATTTTTTTATACTTATTTCTATTATAGATAATCGAGTAATGTAGGCTGAATTACCTTAGCACTTGTCTGAAGTGATGCAGTATATACATTTTGCATAGTAGCATATTCCATTGCTTTTTGCGTAATATCTATATTTTGTGTTGTAGATAAAATTTCTGTCATACTATCATTTTGATCATCATTTCTTGTTGAGGCACTAGTCATACTATTTTGTTTAGCACCAACCTCAGAACGCAAACTAAGTATATTAGTCATAGCTGCTTGAATCCCTGTTAAATCTTCATTTGTAAGTTTACTCTTATCGGTAGCACTTGCAGAATCAAGGTGACTAGTAATATTGGATAGTAATTTCATAAGATTATTATCACCTGCTGCATAGTTAATTACTTGATTTGCTGTTACATTATAATCCATAGTTACACCCTGTGATATTTCTACTAATAACTTGTTTGGTCCTTGACTTAATCCTAAATCTTTAGTTATAGTATTATTACCAATATCCGAGAACGTCATTGTATCTGATGGAGTAATATCAAATCCCCCATCAGCATTTGCTGCAACTAAAACTGTACTTGGGTCAATATACCCAGTATCTCCCACTCCCTTTGCTCCATTTGCAGTTTTTATTGACGTTTGAATGCTCCCTTGAAGCGTAGCTGCTGCCTCTTTCATTGTTGTTGGTGTATTAACACTAGTAATAGCAGCAGATGTCGTTACTTGCATTGACACTCCATTTATGGTCATGTTAAATGAAGACCCTAAAGCTACTGGTTTACCAGCATAAGTAAGTGTAGTTGTAGGTGTAGTTGTAGTTCCTGAAGTTACAAGTTTGGTAATTGCCCTTGGCTTTATATTAGTAACTAATTCAGTATTCCCACCTACAACCTTTGTACCCACCGGTTTAGTTGTTGCATTTGTTCCACCAAATAGATATTTACCATCAAAACTTCCATTAAGTGTTTGTGAAATTGACGCAACCTCTTGATTTATTACATCTTTAACAGCTGTTAACTCATCACTTGTGTAAGTCCCAGTGGATGATTGTAATAATCCTTCAATTTTTCCAATAGAATCACTTATATTGCTTAACGCCGTATCTGTCAAATCAAGCCAATTACTTGTGTCCTTGATATTGGTGTTGTATTGCGTATTTGCTGCAATATCTGAATTTATTCTCATTATTTTTGAAGCTTTAGCTGGATCATCAGAAGCTTTGCTTATTTCCTTACCAGAACTCATTTGATTTTGAATATTACTTAAATTACTTAGATTTGTTCTCATGTCTCTTAAAAAATTATCTGAAAGCATCTTATTTGTTACTCTCATATTATCACTCCTAAATTCGACTCTTTAGACTAAAAAAATTATTTTTTTAATCCGTTAATAATTAAATCAAGCAATTCATCAACTGTTGATATAATTTTTGCATTAGCAGCGTAAGCATGTTGATATTGAATCATATTAGCCATTTCCTCATCTAATGATACTCCTGATACTGAGCTTCTTGACTCCTCAAGTGAGGAAAGTGATGCTTCATTATTTTTAACATTTCGTATTTCTGCCTGAGTTTTTACTCCTAAATTATTAACTGTATTTGTAAAATAACCACTTGCCGTCATACCATTAGGAAGTGAACTAATTGTACTAATTCCAGTTGTAGCATCAACAGCAAAATTACCATTTAGAAATTGTGCTCTCGTTGTTGCTGTACCTATACCCTGAATATCTAGTTTTACATCTCTAAGATCTGCAATAGCTAATGCTCTAGTCCCATCATTTGTTCCTGCAGTGTCACCTACTCCAGTTTTTATTAACGTAACATCACTAATAATTTTTGGATTAACTGTAATGTTGCCTGCCGTTATGCCTTCCTCAGTACCACCAGCAACTCCATTAACAAAAAATGGAGTTGTGTCCTTGCTTGCATCACTTTCTCCGCTTTCTACTGCATTCACAGAAAATGCAATGCCCTTAGCTAAACTATTTAATTGATCAATATAACTATTTATATCAGTTTGAACTGTAGTGTATCCACTTAATTCTCCTGTTTTTGATTCAAAAAGTTTATATTCAGCTGTGGATGTAGCAGCAGCTACATTACCACCGTCAACTGCTGGTATTTCAGTTCCAACAGTTGAGTCACTCCCAATAAATTCTGTGCCTTTAAGTCTGCTTCCACTTTTATTTATAGCGTACCCTTCTTTATCTGCCCAAAGTACCCTTCCTTGATCTAAACTTGTATATTGATCTTTACTTAACGCCATTGTCATTGTTACTTTATTTGCATCTGATGTTGTATCTCCACCTTTGTAATATGTAACATCATAACTTCCAGTAACGCCAGTCGTAGGTACAATACTACTTACATAAGAAAATCTATTTACTTCATCATTAGGATTTGACTTTACAAGGTATGCATTATCCATACCTCCAGAATCTGTAGGTTTAAGATCCTCTCCTGATAAAGTTTTTTTATCAATTGTTATGCCGAATTTCACGCTTAACTGATCTAATAATAGATCTCTCTTATCCATTAAATCATTTGGCTGAGCCCCGGATATTTTCACATTTATAACTTGTTGATTTAACTGATTTACTTGATCAAGCATGCTGTTAATATCTACTACATCCTGCTTTATTACATCCTGAGCATTTCCTTTGAGCTTTACTAATTGATTATAAGTACTATTTAGCTGATCCGTAAGTACTTTAGATTGTTGCGATACTACAGTTCTTGTACTTGCAACTTCTGGACTTTTTGAAAGTGTTTGCCAAGCATTATAAACATTATCTAATGAACTTGATATTCCAGTATCACTAAGGCCATTAATAACGCCTTCAACTTCCGACAAAACCTCTTCACGCGCGTCCGCTGAACCTAACGCACCATTTTGTGCTCTTACACGGTAATCTAAATAATCATCTCTGATTCTTGTTATTGAAGAAACTTGAACACCAGTACCTAATTGTCCTGGCCCTGCTGCATTGTTCATAGATGTAGCTCCAAATGGAGTTGTAGCTTCCAAATTAGCCCTTTGCCTTGAATACCCGACCGTATTAGCATTAGCTATGTTATGAGTTGTTACATCAAGTGCTGTCTGCTGGGCACTCATACCTCTTACTGCTATATTAAAAGTTGAAAACATTCCTGACATCCAATCACCTCATACTATTTTTTACTTTACCATACGAATTATAAGTTGCTGTCTCTCTTGCTGGATTTAACACATTTAGTATCCTATTTGTAAAACTAAGTCCTTGTCTTAAAAGTAACTCATTTGTATTTTTTTGAAGTACTAACTCTTGTAATAACTGTTGTATTTTATAAAAATTTTTTAAAAGTTCTGAATCATGTGATTCATCGATTATATCCATCATTACTCTACCTTCAGTAATTTTTCGCCTTTCCACTTCCATATATGCTATATTTTTATTTGCTTCTTTAATTTTTCTAACGCAAGATTCTAATCCAAAAATATCATTGACAATAATGCATCTGTGTTGCTCATCAAGTTCGATTAAAAGATTTTTTATAGCATTGGTTTCCTGTACAATAACCTTATTTAGCTCTTCAATCATAACTAAATATCTCTCCCTTTCATAACATCAATAATTCTTTTAGCTGTTAATTTAGGATCCACATTATAAGTACCCTGATTCACCTTATTTCTAATAGCTTCTATCTTCTCTTTTGAATTAACTGATTTATCATTCAATGCTAAATCACTCAAGTTTTTTCCTTCTGATGATATCTCAATTGTATCTTTTTTAATTACATTAACCTTTGGTTCTGTTTTAGGTGTGTTCTTTTTATACATACTAATCACATTAGGTTTTACTGCATCTATTTTCATTCTTAACCACTCCTAGCTTTTTTATATTTAAGCCTAGCTTTAATTCATCTATTACTATTATCGTATATAATCTTTTAAAGTTTATAGCTAGTTTTAATAATTTATATGCCAAACAAAAAAAGGGCAAATTCTATCCCCACCCTTTTTACATTACATTATATTTAAATTTATTTTATTCTGATAAAGTTTTGACTCTCTCTTCACCACTAATTATGCTAGTTATTCTAACTCCAAAATTTTCATCTACAACTACGACTTCGCCGTATGCTACTTTTTTTCCATTTACTAATATGTCTACTGGTTCTTCAGCAAGTTTATCAAGCTCAATTAAAGATCCAGTTCCCAAATTCAAAATATCCCTAATATTCTTTTTAGTTTTTCCAAGTACTACAGAAATTTCCAGTGGAACATCTAATATTAAATTAATATTTTTAGGGCAATTATAAACTGGAGACTCTGTCAAAGGCTGAAATGATGCCTTGTGAACATCTACTTGTGGCTGTGGCCTTTCAATTGGCTTTGAGTAATATTCTGCTTGTTCACGGTTTGTAGGCCCTGCAGGTTCACTTGTATTATTTGGTGATTGATTTAATTTAAGGTCTTCATAAGATTGTTTAACCTTAGGTATTTCCATTTCACTTTGAACTTTCGCTACTTTAGGAACCTTGGTATCTTTTTCTGTTCCCATCATAATCGATACTATCTTTTTAGCAGTTTCTATTGGAAGTATTTGCATTATAACACTATCTATTAAATCACCTATAGTCATTTTAAATGCTACTTGAACAACTTCATCATTTTCATTTATACTATCACTTAAAGATGAGGTAGTGTCATCCCATATTTTAGATTGTGGTGGTGAAATATTTACCTGCCTTGAAAACATTGTCGCCATGGATGTTGCAGCAGAACCAATCATCTGATTCATAGCTTCAGATACAGCACTTATTTCAATTTCTGATAGTTCAAGTTTGCCTTCTACATTACCATCACCACCCATCATTAAACTAGCTATAACTGCCGCATCAGTGTTCTTCATTACTAAAAGATTACCGCCTGTTATACCACTTGTAAATTTTACGTCTAATGCAATATTCGGAACCGTAAATGTGCTTCTTAATTTTCTAAGTGTACTTATTGTAACTATTGGTGTTGCAATATTTACCGGCCTACCAACTATAGTCGAAAGAGCTGTTGATGCTGAGCCCATAGAAATATTTCCAACTTCACCAAGCAAGTCCTTTTCACTATCTGTTAGTTCAGTTGGTTCTGTAGATTCAGTGCTTCTATTTTCATCTTCACTTATATCCTTATCCTCTATTTCTTGATCTGAATTCACTGCTTTTTCAGAGTCTTTAGTTTGGTTTGAGTCCATACCGTCTCCGTTTAAGAGAGCGTCGATTTCTTCTTGTGAAAGAAAGCCGTTACTCATAATTTTCCACATCCTTATCTATTATATCTATAATCTGAATTCCCTTGTTTTTACCTATAACACCAGGTTTACCTGTATAACACCATTGACCCTCAATGAGTACTTTAATTGGACTGTCACTGGGCTCATCTAATGTAATTACATCCCCTACCGTTAATTGTAGAAATTCATCTATAGTAATATTTGTATTACCTAGAACTCCGGTTATTGGAACACTTACTATATTTAATCGGTCCTTCAATTTGTTTCTAGAATCGCTTACAATTTCTTCGTCGTTTTCTCTAAACCAATATTGAACAACTAGTTTATCAATTACCTTCTCTACACTCAAATAAGGTATACAAATATTTACAAACGAGCTACTATTATTCATTTCTACCGAAAAAGTAATTAGAGCAACCGGTTCGTTAGGAGATAATGTTTGATTAAGAGCAGGATTTGTCTCCATAGCTATGATTTCCGGTTCTACTTCCAAAACATCTTCCCAAGCAATCTTTAAGTTAGCTAAAAGTCCCGCATTAACATTCCTTAATATATTTTTATCAATTTCTGAAAATTCTTTTATTTTAACTGATCTAGTACCCATTCCTCCTAAAAGTATATCTATTATTTGAGAAGAGAACTGCGGATTAGTCTCAAACAATATAGTACCGTTTAATGGTGGCATTTTAAATATAGTTAAAATAGTAGAATTAGGAATTGAATGAATAAATTCATCATAGGTTATTTGCTCAGTAGTTTCTACTTTAACCTTTACATTATTTCCTAGCTGAGCAGATAAATAACTCGCCATTAATCTTGCATAATTATCATGAATGAGCTCAAGCGCTCTCAAATGATCTTTTGAGAACTTTTGAGGGCTTTTAAAATCGTATAATTTAATTTTATGTTTTTCCTCTTCATTTGGGATTTGATCTGCTTCTATTTTCCCAGATGACAAGGCAGATAAAAGTGAATCTATATCACTCTGTGATAATACCTCTGCCATATTCCAACCTCATCTCTCTGTTCATGTTATGATTGCTATGTACAAATAAAATTTATTTCATAGCTTATCCATTTTATATTTCAATAAGTTTTGCAATATCAATTAATGTAACTATTCTATCTTTAAAATTTATAATACCTTTAATATATGTTTTGTTTTTGTCAGTTTCAATCTTTTCAATCAACCCTTCGTCAATCTCTAATACTTCATCAACTTGGTCTACAGTTACTCCAACTGACTCTTCTTTCAGATTTAATATAATAATATTTTCTTGATTTCCTTCGCCTCTCTCGATATCTAAAAGGAGATTTATATCTAAAAGAGAAATTATATTTCCCCTTAGGTTAATCAAGCCTTTTATGTATCCTTTAGACTTAGGTACTTTTGTTATTTCCATCATATCATTAATGCTTTGAACTTTCGATGCTTCTACTGCAAATTGTTCTTCATTAACTTTAAATACAACTACTTGCATAACCTTACCCCTCCTAACCTAGAACTTTTTTTATTGCTTCAAGAACTCTATCTGATTGGAATGGTTTAACAATGAAATCTTTTGCCCCGGCCCGTATAGCATCCATAACCATACTCTGTTGACCCATAGCACTACACATAATTATTTTTGCAGCAGGATCAAAACTCTTAATTTCTTTAACAGCTTCAATTCCATCCATCTCAGGCATTGTAATATCCATGGTAACGATATCTGGTTTTTCTACTTTGTATAATTCTACACCTTTTAATCCATTACTTGCTTCTCCTACAACTTCATATCCGTTTTTTTCCAATATATCTTTTATCATCATTCTCATAAATGCAGCGTCATCAACAATTAATACTCTAGCCATTTTATAATACCTCCAATTAATTTACACCTAGTGAATTTAATATTTTTTCAAGAGATCCCGGCATTGGTATATAATAAAAATGCCCTCTTATTTTTTGATTTTCCTGTAAAAAGTTTGTTTCTAAATCAAGTACATACTCATCAAACTGACCTGACTCAATAAAAGTTGTTGAAAGTATTGCTGCCATCATATCTAGTGCAACTGCTGGCACAGAAGGTCTAATTTCAAGGTTTGTAAGTGATGCTATTGCATTCATGAAAGAGCTAGAGACAATATTGCCTATTTCGCACAATGCCGAATTTCCAAGTTCTGTTATTTGTTCTTGCTCTTTCCCAATAAGTCCTGATATGATTTTTAGAGCAACATCCCTTTCTAAAGTAAACAGTATATTACCCGGTATATCTCCTAGCACTCTCACAATAACACCAATTACTACTACCTCAACGTCTATACTTGAAAATATAGTATCAAATGGGACAATATTTACTGCGGGCACACTCATATCAACTTTTTCATTCAATAACTCTGATAAAGCAGTAGCTGCATTTCCTGCACCAATATTTACTACTTCTTGTAAAACATCAAGTTGCATAGTAGTAAGCTCTGAATAATCCATATTATGTCCTCCTTAGACTAACGCAGCAACATCAAGTATTAATGTAACTAATCCATCCCCTAAAATTGTTGCTCCTATATATTCCTTTAATCCATGTAATGTTTGCCCTAATGGCTTTATTACAATTTCTTGTTGTCCTAGGAGCGAATCCACTAAAAGACCTACTGTTTTTTCTCCCACTTTTACAATAACGATATACTTCTTTGTAGTTTCAACAATCTCAATCTCCATTTTTTCATTTACTCTTACAAGTGGAATTACACTATCATTGTATACAATAACTTCTTTATTATTAGTTTTCTTAATTAGCTCAATTTTATAATCTATTACTCTATCAATATATCCAAGCGAAATAGCCATAGTTTCACTCCCTACTTTTACAAGTAGTGCCTGAATAATTTGTAGTGTCAATGGTAATCTTATAATAAAAGATGTACCTTTGTCAATCTCACTTATTGCATCTACCGTTCCGCCAAGTGCACCAATTTTAGTTTTAACAACATCCATGCCCACTCCACGCCCAGATATATCTGTTACTTTGTCATTAGTACTAAATCCTTGTGCAAAAATCAAATTTTTCACATCAGCATCTGTCATACCTTCTGTATTTATACCAGCTTCATTTGCTTTTACCTTTATTCTCTCTACATCAAGGCCGGCACCATCGTCTTCTACCTTTATAATAGCTTTAGTACCTTCAGCATAAGCTATAAGTTTAATTGTTCCAACTGGATTTTTTCCTTTAGCAATTCTATCAGCACTTGATTCAATTCCATGATCTGCTGCATTACGAAGTAAATGAAGTAGAGGTTCCCCTATTTCATCAATAACAGTCCTATCAAGTTCCGTCTCTTGTCCTTGTATTACAAGCTCCATATCTTTATTTAAATTTTTCGATATATCGCGAATCATCCTTGGAAATCTATTAAATACTACTTCAAGTGGCAACATTCTAATCTTCATTACCAAATCTTGAAGCTCAGACGTAGCTCTAGCTACTTGTTCTAAAGTTTCATTTAAATCAGTTAGTTTATGAACACTACTTATTTGTTCTAGTCTTGTTCTATGAATTACAAGTTCTGATACCATATTCATAAATTTATCTAATCTATCTAGTTCAACTCTCACAGATTGATGAGCTTTTTTATGAGCTACAACTTCTTTCTTGTCTTTATTTTTAGTCTCCACTATAGGTTTGATTTTCACTTCTTCTATTTTAACTTCAGGAGTTTTTTCAATTCCTTTAACTTCCCCTAATTTATCGACTAAAGTAGCCGCAGTGCTGTCCATATAAACATCTTCCACATTCACTTTTTCCACTTCAGATATATTTAGCAAAGTATCAGTAACTTCAACTTTTTCTTTATTAGTTATATAAATTAAATTTATTTCAAATCCAAAATTTTCATCCTCTAAATCCTCAGCACCAGGCACAGATTTTATTATCTCTCCGTATTCTTCTAAGCTCTTAAAAATAAGGAATGCCCTAGCTGCTTTAAGTAGAGTATTCTCACTTATTAAAATATTTACGGTAAATGCGTTATACATTTTTTCCTTTGCTTGCTTTATAACATCAATATCATATTCATCGAGAGTAACTCTCTCAATTTTATCGTTGTTGCTAATTTCTTGTGGTGTGTTTTCAATTTTCTTTTCATTGACCTTAGGATTTTCACCAATCTCCGCCATTTCATGTAAATCCTTCAATATCTCATCTATTGAAATATCTTCTGAAATATCTTCTGAAATATTATTCACCATTTTTTCTAAAGTATCTAGACACCTGAATAGAACAGTAACCACTTTTTCAGTTACTTTAAGTTTCCCCTCACGAAATTCAGATAAGATATTTTCCATGTTGTGGGTCAATTCAGCCATTTGACTAAAACCCATAGTGGCTGCCATTCCCTTTATAGTATGTGCTACCCTAAATATTTCATTTAACTTATCTATATCTTCTGGGTTTTGTTCGAGCTCAAGAAGCGACTCATTCAATGTTTGCAAATTTTCCATAGACTCTTCTAAGAACATTGACATATATTGTGATGTATCCATTTTATCCCCCTCAGTACTCATTATCCACATTATTTTTTAATGTTTGTCCATATTATATTTTTTTATAGATAAATGTGGATGCTTTTTCAAATCCATACTCTTTGTAATTATATATACTTTCAGTGGCACCTACAAATAATAAACCACCTTTTTTTAATGAATCACTTATTTTTTTATATATTTTATCTTTAACATCTTGATTAAAATAAATAACAACATTTCTGCACACTACTAAATCAAAATTATTATCAAATTTATCTAAAATAAGATCATGTTTCTTAAATTGGACCATTTTTTTAATGTTAGGACTAATTATATATTTATCCCCATTAACTACAAAATATTTGTCCATAAACTGTTTTGGAACATTTTTAACTTCTGTATAAACATATTCTCCATTTTTTGCTTTTTGAAGTATAGTACTATCAATGTCTGTAGCTATAATTTTATGATTTCCTCTAGAATTTAAATTATCTACAATCATAGCTAATGAATAAGGTTCAGCTCCAATAGAACATGCTGCACTCCAGATTTTAAGTCCTGAATTATATGGGAGTTCTGATTTAACTTTCTTTGAAAGTTCATCAAATATTTCAGGGTTTCTAAAAAACTCTGTTACATTTATTGTTATAAAATCTAAAAACTTCTGCTTTTGAGCAGGATCTTTTTTAAGTAAACTAATATACTCTTCTACAGAGTTAACCCCCACTCTT
>NZ_CALEVF010000119.1 GCF_937920395.1 uncultured Clostridium sp.
CAGGGATAGAACTTGATACTTTAGTTGAAATTGCATGGAAAATGCCAGGCGTCATCGGATCAAGAATGACAGGAGCTGGCTTTGGTGGATGCACAGTAAGTATAGTTAAAGATGAATTTGTAGATGATTTTATTAAAAATGTTGGTGAAGAATATAAGAAGAAAATAGGATACGAAGCAGTATTTTATGTAGCTCAAATAGGTGATGGAGCAAGAAAACTATAAAAAAATCTAAAATTATGATCAGCTTCAAAGAAGATGAACAGCTTCAAAGAAGATGAGTGGCACCGAAGATAATATTACTAGGAGATGATAATATGGCAGTAAATATTTCAACAGAAGTAGAAAAGATACTTTGTTATGCAAAGCATAAGAAGTTAATAACTTCTGAGGATTTAATATATACAAAAAACAGACTTCTAGAAACTTTATCTTTAGATGAAATTAAAGATGAAAACATTGAAGATAAAGAATATGAGGTGCAACAAGTTTTAGATAATATAACATTGTGGGCATACGAGAATAAACGAATAGACGATTATGGCATAATTGCTAGGGATTTATTTGATACAAAAATAATGGCTTGTTTAATAGGAAGGCCATCAGAAATAATAAAAGAATTTAAAAGACTTTATAATGAAAGCCCAAGAAGTGCAACAGATTATTTTTATAATTTAAGTATTAATTCAAATTATATAAGATTGGCAAGAGTGAAAAAGGATTTAAAATGGAAAGTAGCAACAAGTTATGGTGATATAGATATTACTATAAATTTATCTAAACCTGAGAAGGACCCGAAAGCTATTGCTAGAGCTATAAATTTAAAATCAAGTGGTTACCCAAAATGTTTACTTTGTAAGGAAAATGAAGGATATGCAGGTAGAATAAATCATCCAGCTAGAGGGAACCATAGGCTTATACCAGTTACATTAGATAAAGAAAATTGGTTTTTACAATATTCACCTTATGTTTATTATAATGAGCATTGTATAGTACTAAATGGTGAACATGTACCAATGAAAATATGTTTGGGAACCTTTAAAAGGCTACTAGATTTTGTGCAGCAATATCCACATTACTTCGTAGGATCTAATGCAGATCTTCCTATAGTTGGAGGCTCAATATTAAGCCATGACCATTTCCAAGGTGGAAACTATGAATTTGCAATGGCAAAGGCTCCAGTTGAGGAAGAATTCAAGGTTAAAGGATACGCGGGAATAACTCTTGGTAGAGTTAAATGGTCTATGAGTGTTATTAGAATAAAGGGTAAAGATAAGGGAGCACTTGCAAAACTAGCAGATTATATTTTAAAAGCTTGGAAGAATTATTCTGATGAGAGTGTTTCCATAAGTGCATTTACGGGTGATGTTGCCCATAATGCAATAACACCTATAGCTAGAAGACGAGGGGATAATTATGAGATAGATTTAGTTCTAAGAAACAATAGAACATCTACTCAGTTTCCAGATGGAATTTTCCATCCACATATTGAGTTACATCATATAAAGAAAGAAAATATTGGACTTATTGAGGTTATGGGACTTGCGGTTTTACCATCAAGACTAAAAACAGAGATAAAAGAGTTGAGTTATTATTTAGTAAATAACAAAAACAAAGATATTTTCAAAGAATTGGATAAAAAAGATGATCTTCTAAAACATAAAGAATGGGCAATAGAACTTACTCAAAAATATTCTGACATAAATGAAAAGAATGTGGATGATATATTGAAAAAAGAAATAGGCATTATATTTTCAGAGGTTCTAGAGCAAGCAGGTGTATTTAAAACAGATGATAAAGGAAAACAGGCTTTTAATAAATTTATTGTTAGTTTATAATAAAATATTCAAGTAATATCTGATAGATTATTAAAGAGTGGATTATACAATAATTCACTCTTTAATTGTGAATTAGAAAAATAAAATTTTAGTATTATAAAATAACAAAAGAGCAAGTGAGTGTGAAATTAATGGTAACAATAAAAGATATAGCAAACAGCGCTGGAGTGTCAATTGCGACTGTATCCAGGGTGTTAAACTTTGATGATAAATTAAATGTAACAGACATTACAAAACAAAGGATATTTCAAGTAGCTGAGGAACTAAATTATGTTAAAAAGAATGATAAAAAAACTAGGAAAAGTACATTTAAGGTAGCTATAGCAAACTGGTACACTGAAAAAGAGGAAGTATTAGATCCATATTATTTATCTATAAGACTTGCTGTAGAGAAAAAATGTGCTAGTGAGAATATAGAAGTGGTAAAATTATCACCGCTTTTTAATATAGGTTTAAAAGAAGTAGATGGAATTATAGCTATTGGTAAATTTGGGATTAGGGAACTGGAAAAGCTTAAAACAGTATCAGAAAGTATAGTATTTGTTGACTCATCACCACAAAGTGATATTTATGATTCTGTAGTATGTGACCTTAAGTATGCAACTATTAATATAATAAATTATTTAGAGAAGTTAGGACATAAAAACATTGGTTTCATTAGTGGAAGAGAGTACATTAATGAGGGTAAAGATATTTTTGTGGATAGGAGAGAAAGAACATATAAAGAAGAAATGCGACTTAGAGGAATAGATTACGAAACTAATTTGTATATAGGTAAATTTACACCACAAAGTGGTTATGAACTCATGAAGAAGGCATTAGAAGATAAAAATAATATAACTGCATATATTGTAGCTAATGATTCTATGGCAATAGGAGCCTATAGAGCTATAAGTGAAGCTGGATTTCGAATACCAGAAGACATAAGTGTTATATCATATAATGATAATATAACATCACAATTTATAGTACCTCCCTTAACTACAGTAAAAATATATATGGAGTTTATGGG
>NZ_CALEVF010000120.1 GCF_937920395.1 uncultured Clostridium sp.
TTAGTATGACTGAATTATTATCAATGCTTACAACTACATTATACGAGGGGGGATATAATATGGCTATAATGATTAGAGAGCTTGAAGATTTAGACATTATAATAGAGGAAAAAGTAGAATTTGATATATTTCAAAAGAAAGAATATTTAAGGATATTTTACGATAACGTTGCAAATGGAAACATACGAGAAGGCACTAACTTTTATAATGAAAAATGGATAATTAAAGTTGGTGGTGTAGAACATGTTTTGCAATTTCCAAAAGAAGGCGAAATGAAAAATTTATGTACTTTATTTGATAAAAGCTCTTCAGAATTCGAATTAGCATATAAAAGTTTTATCTTATTTAACCTTCATACATCTTCGTATGCTCTTAGTTTTAATCTCTCCATGAAAGTAATAGCTAGGGATTTGAAGAGTGCTAAAATTGATTGGCGTAACGAAAGTTCTATTAAAGATTTCCTTGAGTACGTAAAAATATCGGAAGAGAAATCCAAAGTATTTAAAAAAATAATTAAAAATATAGAAAAAAAAGAACATGGTTCAAGAGTATTACCCGAATTTGAAGATATATTCTTAATGTCAGATATTGTAAATAATATAGTTAAAAATGAGAATATATTAGATTATAAAGATTATCTATTAACTATAATGTGGTGGATTATATGTAGTATATTGCCTTTACGGCCAGCTGAATTTTTAAGAACTAAATTTGACTGTATTTATGAGGAAAAAGGAATATTCTATTTAAATGTAAAAAGAAGTAACGGTAAAAGTAACAAATACATTAAAAATATATCAAATATTGATGAATACTACTCTGATGATACAGTAAATATAGACGAAAACATATTTAATCTAATATTAAGATATAGAGACATATTGCATAATGAATTTAATTATAAAGAAGATATTGAACTATTTCCATTTGAACTTATAAGAGAGGCAAGCTATCGTAAAAACCAGAATAGAAGATATAATTTAGATATAATAACATCGTATGATTTAAAATTAAACGTTAATATGTTTTACCAAAATGTAGTTGAGAAAGAATATGGATTAAAAGCAATACCTAAATATATAAAAAAAGATAAAAGTATAAATTATATTGAAAAAACTCTACCTTACGATTTAAGACACATTGCTATAATTAATTTAGTTTTAATGGGAACTGATGTATTAGAAGTAATGTACTTATGTGGACATAAGAAAGTAAATACTGCATATGGATATTTTAATCACGTTAAGGAATTTTCAAGGTCATATGCTTTAGGACATTTTAAGTCTATTGAAAAAACAAATATGAAAAAGAAAACCATTAAAGGTGTTTACATAACTGAAGGCAACCTAGCAAAAAACAAAGGGAAAGAAGATTTTATAAGAGTTTTAAATGCTACTGAAGGCAAAAAAGATAAGATTACAAAAGTAAAAGGTGGCTATTGCAAATATAATAATATAGATAATGATAAATCATTCTGTTTCTTATATGAAAGAAATCATACTTTATGTAAATATTTTGTTGAAAATAATAAAGAAATTATAGAAAACAAGATAAAAAAGGTAGAAACTCAATTAGATACAAATATAAAAATTTTAATAGAATTAATTAAAGATATGAATGGAATCTCTAAATTTAATGAGTTATATCAAACTACTTCATACCAATTATCAAAATCAATACAAGAACTTTCAGTTTTAAATAAAAAATTAGTTAAGGAGAAATAATTATGGCAAGACCGAGAAAAGTAAAATTAGAAAAATTATACGAAATTATTAAAGAATATCTTACAGAAAATCAATACATAACAACATTAAAATACTCAGATTTAGCAAAATATAGTAAGGAGTTAGGATATAAAGACATAACCTACCAAGATTTTTGCAGAAATACACACATAAAAGCATATATTGATGAATATAACAAACAAAAGAAAATGACTATGTATTCTAAATTAAATAGTGATAAATTAGAGAAGTTAAATTTTAATGTAGATGGCGTAGTAGATAAAAATATCAAAGATAAAAACCAATTAAAGGTAATTCTAAAGATATTTAAAAACGGTTATGACAGAGCATTTGATACTCTTGTAGATAATGATAAGATAATTGAAGAGTATATAAATAAGATAAGAGAACAAGAGAAAGCTATAAAAGAATTAAAGGAAAAAAACAGTCTTTTAAGAAAAAAAGTTAACGAAAATGAGGAACTATACCATGCAAATAGGAATAAAGAAAAGGGAAAGTGGATTTATCTTGCTATTAAATATCTAATGGAAGAAAACAATATGACAATAAAAAGCGAAGAATATATAATAGAAATACTTAAAAATTTTGGATACCATAAGGAAGAAGATATCATTAATGAAAAAGATATTATCAACAGTGAATTTAAAAATAACGATGGTAATACAAAATCTGATAATGAGATTGGTTTAAATGATCTTAATAAAGAAAAAATTATTCCTATTAAGAAAAAACATGAATTAAAAATACCAGATTTTATGAAATAAAATCTGGTATTTTTAATTCAGCAGTCATATTATCACGACTTTTAAATTTCCAAAATGGTTTAACGAAGTAAATGAAATGAATTCCCTTTTATTTCACTTCCCTAAAGTTTTTGTCATCTATATAATTTAATCAAAGAGATTTTCAATACGTATTCCTAAAGCCTGAGCAACAGCTTGTACCTCAAAATCTAGAACAACTTTGGACTTGACTGATCTTATTGACCTTTGCTTCACTCTTCATAGCAAAGTTAGTACAATTGAGACCTTCAAGAATAAGCTCCTTTGTAACTTTATTGATCATTTTCACTCCTTCTTTCATTTTTATTCTGTAACATGTGTTAAACACTGACTAAACAATAGTTGGATATGTTTAGTCTCCAATGAATAATAAGCAATCTTCCCATCGCGCCTATATCTAATTAAATGAGTTTGTCGTAACGATTTTAGATGATAAGAAATAGCAGGTTGAGACATGTTTAATAGAGCTGAAAGATCACACACACACATTTCCGAAAGTATAAGTGCATTTATAATTTTTAAACGTGTAGGATCGCTTAAAACCTTAAACTCAGCAGCCATGTTAAACAAAATATCATCATCAGTCATTTCTTTTTTTACTTTTTCTAAAATATCCTTATGGATAATAGTAATATTACATACTGCATTTTCCTTCTTATCGATTGCCATAGTTTTCTCCTTCCATATAAACAATTAGGCTATTGCTTAATTGTTTATATCACTTTTAATACATATATTTTCTTTGTTCCGGATTTACCATGAGGTCAGGTACTGCATCAACTCCAATTGGCATATATGTAAAGAACCATGCAAACTTTGCACCCTTTAATATCATATTGTCAAAGTACTTTTCGCTTCCTATGACATCGGTAAGGAACAATATCTGGTCAGCTTAGTACTATAAAATCTGCAGTGACAATGGTGTTTCCACCTGTCCAAAAGATGATTCTTTACAGATGAAATTCGATGGATCTTCAAAAGAAAAACGAAGACCGTTAAGCCTAAAATGTCCCTGTTCAAAATCCAAAAAGACAGCCATCAAAGGTAAAAAAACGTATATTCTATCTTATGAAAATCCTTGTACTCCATCGCCTTGTGGCAGAATGTATCGTACTAATATTAATGATAATTACAGACTGTATACTATATACAAATTTTCTATGGGGGTTGGATACACGAAATTAAGAAATACTGTTTCCCTTAAAGTTGAAGTAACCCTCACTGCAATAACACAACAAATTATAATTTTAATTGCTGATAAATTTAATAAAAAATCTCATCTCTTATCAATAAAATCTTTAATAACATAATCATTTTTTATAATTAGATTAGTGCTTATTAAGTTCATTATAAATTAGAAGAATCTCAATCCATTATTTGTCTAATTTTCTTGAAGAGTTTTGCAATCAACTAATAATATTTGATCCATAAATAACTCGAAATCTATTGATCCCTAATTTTATATTTTTTATTTTTGCATATCCTCCCTTGATTTGATTCAATCTTTGAAGAAACAAACCAAGGGGAGGATTCGTGCAAGTACAATTAAATGTTTTTCGTATTCATTACTCGCATTGCATTTAAAATTGCAATTATGGCAACTCCCATGTCTGCAAACACTGCTTCCCACATTGAAGCCACTCCAGATGCACCTAATACAAGGAATATAGCTTTAACACCTAATGCAAACACTATATTCTGAAATACGATGCTCCTTGTTCTTTTTGCTATTTTTATCGCAGATGCTATCTTGGATGGCTCATCGGTCATGATTACGATATCTGCAGCTTCAATCGCTGCATCGGAACCCAAGCCGCCCATGGCCATTCCAATATCGGCTCTTGCAAGTACAGGCGCATCATTGATACCATCACCAACAAATATAAGTTTTCCTTTATGGGATTTTTTACTATCCAGCAATTCGAGTTTGTCAACCTTGTCAGCAGGCAGCAATTCTGAATAAACTTCATCCAAACCTAGCTGCTTTCCAATTTTGTCACCTACCGCCTTTAAATCTCCAGTAAGCATTACCATTTTCTTGATGCCGAGAGATTTAAGCTCTTTAATTGCATGTGCTGAGTCTTCTTTCACTTCATCTGAAATAACGATATTACCTGCATATTTTTTATTTATTGCAACATGTACTACAGTTCCTAAAGTCTCAACATCATTGTATTTAATATTTTCACTGGCCATTAATCTGGTATTGCCAGCAAGTACTTCTTTACCATTGACATTTACCTTGATCCCATATCCCGCAATTTCTTGGTAGTTTTCAATTCTATTCTTATCTATTTCGGTATTGTAAGCACTCATAATTGAAAGTGCAATCGGGTGATTTGAATAACTTTCAGCATATGCTGCATACTCTATTAGCTCTTCCTCTGTACAATCATTTTGAGGATTTGTTTCTGTAACTTTGAACACCCCTTTAGTTAAAGTCCCTGTCTTATCAAAAATAATTATTTCCACATTGTTTAAGGCTTCAAGGTAGTTGCTGCCTTTTATCAATATACCTCTCTTTGATGCTCCTCCAATACCGCCGAAGAATCCCAAAGGTATTGAAATCACTAATGCACATGGACAAGATACCACTAAAAATACCAAGGCTCTATAAATCCAATCAGAGAAGGTAGCTCCAGGAATCACTAATGGTGGTATTACTGCAAGTGCTAAGGCTCCAAAAACTACGACCGGAGTATAATACCTTGCAAACTTTGTTATAAACTGTTCAGTTGGTGCTTTCCTGCTATTGGCATTTTGAACCAAATCTAAAATCCTAGACACAGTCGATTCGCTGTAATCTTTTGTTACTTCAACCGTTAGGACACCATTCTTATTAATAAATCCGCTTAAAGCATCTTTTCCTGGCTCCAATTCGCGCGGAACGGATTCACCTGTTAATGCAGATGTATCAACCATTGATGTTCCTTCTATAACCTTGCCATCGAGTGGAACTTTTTCTCCCGGCTTTACAACAATAATATCTCCAATACTTACATCTTCAGGAGATACTTTTTTTAGTTCATTTCCTACTTTCAGAGTTGCATAGTCAGGTCTTATATCCATTAATGAACTTATTGATTTTCTGGAATGATCTACAGCCCTATCCTGGAACAGTTCACCAACTAGATAGAACATCATAACGGCTACGCCTTCTGGATATGATCCAACGAAGAAAGCTCCAATTGTAGCAACACTCATAAGGAAGTGCTCACTAAACACCTGGCCTCGAGCAATACCTTTTATTGCTCGTAAAACAACATCTCCGCCAACTATGATATAACTTATTAAAAATATAGTAAGTTCCAACCAATTCGGGAATTTAAAAATCATGCCTACTGCAAATAATGTGCCGCCAATTACAAGTTTAGTTATTTGCTTTTTGCGATTGTCGCATTCTTCGTCTTCATCACTATCACTTTCTTTTGTTTTAGTCTTGAAATTATTCTCCTCAAAAGTAACCTTGACATCAGGCTCTATCTTTTTTACTATACCTTCAATCTTTCCACTTAATTCAAGGAAGCTAACATTAGCATCAGTTGCCAGAGTAAGCTTCTTTAAAACAAAATCTACTGAAGCAAATTTAACTCCTTCTAAATTTTTAACTTCCATTTCTATTTTTGCAGCACAATTTGCGCAGCCAAGTCCTTCAAGCATTATTATGCTTTTATTGCCTTTATTTTTATCTGCATCGACTACCTTAACATCCGGCTCAATTTTTTTTACGATGGCCGTTACCTCTCCGAGAATTTTATTAAATTCCTTTTTATCAGCAACTTCTAGTGTTAATTTTTTAGAAACAAAGTCAACTGTTGCATTCTTGACTCCCTCAAGGCTTTTGGTCTGTGTTTCAATTTTAGCTGCACAATTGGCGCAGTTTAAGCCTTCCAATATTAATTTCTTTTTTAACATTGTTGATCCTCCTATTCATATCAATGATTAAGCAAGTATTTAATCATTATATTATCACTATCACAATTTGTTGTCAATACAGAAAACAAAAAATGTATAATTAATGATATTGACAAAGGGAACCAATAGATATAAAATAATTTTAGGCAATATCAAAATAAGTTGATATAGGTTAGGAGGAAAGAAAATGAAAGAATGCAAATGCATTTTAGAACAGCCAAGAATATTTAAAAAGGATGTTGACCTTTTAGATTCTGATAAATTAAATAATATGTCAAGTGTCGCAAATGCTCTAAGTGACCCTATACGGCTCCAAATTCTTTATCTTTTAAAAAAGCATGAGGATGTTTGTACCTGTGAGTTTCAAGAGTTATTAAATTTAAGCCAATCGAAGGTTTCATACCACCTCAAAATATTACTTGATGCTGGATTAATTAATAGAGAAGTAATTGCAAACTGGAGACACTATAGTTTAATTGATAAAGATATTTTCAAAAAACTTGAACAATTAATGGATTAATTTTTTTAGGCCCAATATCAAAATAAATTGATATACGCAGGGGTATATAAATGACAAAGTAGCAAACCTAAGTTGAATTTTAAAAATTTTTACCAGCATATCAAAAAAGTTAATATATAAAACAATAAAATTAATAAATATTCTAGGAGGGATATTATGAGTAAGACAATTAACAATTCGCCTATATTAATCAGCACAATAAAAGTTAGTGGATTGGATTGCCCGGATTGTGCCAAAGATGTTAAAAAGACAGTTTCATCTATACCTGGTGTACAAAGTGCAGAAGTTAATTTCGGTGCCCAAAAATTGAAAGTTGTTTATAACAACAACGAGACATCCATAGAAGTGATTAGTAAAGTTTTAAGCAAGCTTGGTCACCCAGCAACAGTATTAAGTGAAAACGGGGAATCTAATAAAACCAGCAGTCCTCCAATCGTAACTAGCACATTAAAGGTTAGTGAATTGTGTTGTCCTGATTCCGCTAAGGATGTTAAAAAAGCAGTTTCCTCTATACTAGGTGTACAAAGTGCAGAAGTTAATTTCAATGCTCAAAAATTGAAAGTTGTTTATAACAACAACGAGACATCGATAGAACAAATCGATGAAGTTTTAACTAAGATTGGTCATCCAGTAACATTAGTGAAAACAGGGACTGTAGAAAATACAAAGGTAGCTCCTTCAGAAAATGTAAAGAATGCAAAGGCAGCTCCTTTAGTAACTCCGTGGTGGAAGGAGACTAAAAGTGTTTTACTTGCAATATCTGCTGTGATTACAGTTTTAACTTTAATTGCTGGATGGACACACATAGGATTACCTGAAACTTTGGCTAAGGTGCTTTATGGTACTGCAGTTATAATTGGTGGCATTTTCCCAGCAAAAAAAGGTTTATCGTCTCTTAAGCATGGTCGCTTAACAATTAACACTTTATTAATTGTTGGTGCAATTGGTGCAACTTATTTAGGACTTTGGGAAGAAGCTTCTCTGCTTGTAGTTATATTTTCACTGGGGGAAGTGCTTGAGTCTTATGCAGTAGATAAGGCGCGGGGTTCTATTCAAGCATTGATTTCATTATCCCCCCAAGAAGCAACAGTTCTTCGAAATGGCAAGGAACTACGTGTCTCTATAGAACAGGTCAATATTGATGAAATAGTTTTATTAAAACCAGGTGAGAAAGTTTCAGTCGATGGAGTTGTAGTTTCAGGAATATCAGCTATTGACCAGTCTTCTATTACAGGTGAATCAATTCCTGTTGAGAAGCATGCAGGTGATGAAATTTATGCATCAACCTTAAATGGCAGAGGGGCACTTGAAATAAAAGTGACAAAGCTTGCAGAGGATTCAACTCTTTCAAAAATTGTAGAACTTGTAGAAAATGCACAGATGAAGAAAGGTAACGCGCAAAATTTCAGCGAGAGATTTGGTGCAATCTATACACCATTTATGTTTGTACTCGCAATAATAATGGCTGTGGTACCACCGGTTTTCTTCGGGCAGCCTTTTGATGCATGGTTATATAGAGCTTTAGTAGTATTGGTTGTTTCATGTTCATGTTCTCTGGTTCTTTCAGTACCAATTGCCATTGTAGCAGGGGTTGGTAATGCTGCAAAGAATGGTGTTTTAGTTAAGGGCGGTATTCACATGGAAACTGCCGGGAAGGTTCAAGTGGTTGCTTTTGATAAGACTGGTACTTTAACTACAGGAAAGCCGACTGTAACCGATGTAGTAGCTTTAGAAGGTTTATCTGATGAGAAACTTTTAAAGATAGCTGGAACACTTGAAGTACGTTCTGAGCATCCTTTGGCTGATGTAATCCTTAAATTAATATCAGAAAAAGGATTAGAGCTTGAAACAATTGATGAGTTTATGTCAATTACAGGCCGCGGAGCTAAAGGAATGATAGATGGAGAACAATACTATATTGGCAATCCTCGTTTGTTTAAGGAAATTGGTGTCCCAGTAGATGGTCATATAGAACAAATTGAACACCTACAAGATGAAGGTAAAACTGTAATTTTAGTAGGCAATTTAAAGCAGATTCTTGGTATGATTGCAGTATCTGACCAGCCTAAGGAAAATGCAATAAAGGCAATTTCTAAGTTAAAAAAACTTGGCATAAAAGAGATTGTTATGCTTACCGGCGACAATAAAGTTACAGGAGAGGCTATAGGCCGTAGACTAGGTGTTGATGAAGTAAGAGCAGAACTACTGCCAGAGGATAAGATAAGTGCGATTAAAGCATTGCAAGAAGGTCATAGTACTGTTGCTATGGTTGGAGATGGAGTAAATGACGCTCCAGCTCTTGCACAGGCAGATGTAGGTGTGTCAATGGGCATTGCAGGTACCGATGTAGCATTAGAAACAGCAGATATCGCATTAATGGCAGATGACTTAAATCAGCTTGTTTATATGGTTAAAATTAGTAGGAAGACAGTCTCTATAATAAAACAAAACATTGTGTTTTCATTAGCTGTAGTAGCATTCTTAGTCATTACTGCATTATTCGGCTGGATACCACTAACTACAGGACTAATACTCAATGAGGGAAGCGCTCTTGTAATTATAGCAAACGGAGTGCGTCTGCTAAAAGTAAATCAAGACTAAAGACTGGAATGAATATAAAATCTAATAAAGTAGGGGTGAAATATATGTTGAAAGTATCTAAACTGAAGAAAATAAAGCCTATAATTTGTTCTGACTCCTGTGGCTGTTCTATTGATACGGATATTAAGAAAAAAGAATTAAATACTTCAAGCGATATAATTGATATAGATAAAAAAATAGAGAAAGTTCAGGAAGCATTAGATAATGTTAGGCAAGTGAAAAAATGTAGGGCCTGTGAATGCTTCTTGGATGTTTTAACCTCTATAAATACCGATTTGGAAGTAATTAAAACTCCACAGGCAAAAGCTACACAGAAGGTAATGAAAAGTTGGTTTGATGAAGGAAATAAGGAACGTCATAGTTGTTTAGGGTGCGAAGAATGTCTGCCCATAAAACCATATAATTACTTTAACGCTTTATTAAATGGTGTACAAGGAGATAAGGCCATTTTAACAGAGATAGAAGGATCTAAACCTTGTGATAGTGGAGATTGCTGTATGCCTCCTAAATCCTCACGGCTTAAAATTGCAGACAAATGGCCAATAGTTGAAGGAAACTATATGGTTGGAAATACTAAAGCTACCGTTGCTGTTTGCACACTATCAGATGTAGATCTTCCAAATGAATTAAAAGAAGCTGGGGCACTAGAGAATACATCAATTATAGGAACACTAGCTACGGAGAACTTGGGTATTGAAAGGATAATTCGAAACTTAGTATCAAATCCAACCATTGAATTTCTAATATTATGTGGAAAAGAGTCTCGAGGTCATAAGGCAGGTCAAGCAATAGTATCCTTAAAAGATAATGGATTAGATAGAGATAAAAGGATTATAGGCGCAATGGGACCAAGGCCAATTTTAAAAAACATTACTTATGAAGAAATTGAGGCATTTGGTAAAAATGTTACTGTTATTGATGAGATAGGGACTAAAGATGTCTCTCGTCTTATGGAGGTACTTAAAATGTGTAAATATAAGTCAAAGGGTGAGAAACCAACTCTCCCTCCAAAAGTTAATACACCTAAGGTTATTGATGTACAACATTTAAGTAATCGTGAGTGGGTCCATGACCCAGAAGGTTTCTTTGTAATTTTTCTAATTAGAGATGATAAAAAAATTGTCTGTGAATGTTATGCTAAAGAAAGCATCTTAGAAGAAGTAATAAAGGGAGTGTCCGCTGAAGATATAGCAAATACAGTTATAAAGCGTGGCTTAATTTCAAGACTTGATCACGCAGCATATTTAGGAAGAGAACTTGCTAAGGCAGAAATGTCAATAAAGTTAGGTGTTAAATATGTTCAGGATAAAGCTTAACATTATTAATGAACAACCTTCTTATATTATTTATCAACAAGAGTTATATAATGCTCTTGTTTTTATTTTTTATAGAATCCCTATAAACGAGGGTTTATGGAACTATATTCCTTAACGTGGGGTTTGTCGGTTTTGTTGACTCCACCCCCTTTTTACTTGCCGAAATCTCCCCCTTTGCAAATGCCGGTTACACTGTTTAAAAAATAATTCAATATTTAGGAAAAAAAGATGAATAATAGGAATAAAGGTACTCGAAAGGGCGTCCTTTATAATACATTAAAATATAGGTGCCTTAGAGTTTATTTGTAGAAATATACAATTATATTCCATAATATACCTTCTTTCATTATAATCAGTAATGAAAAGGGAGGGATATTATGAAACAATTAGAAGAAATAATACAAAAGATTGAAGAACTTAGGGCTTTAATGTATCAGTTAATGAATGAAAATGGCGCGTTAACTGACCCCAAATTAGTAGCACTTAGCCAAAAGCTAGATAATCTACTAAATGAATACGATAAATTATTAAACCAAAGTCAATAATTTATTGTATAAAATCAATAAAGGAGCCCAAGGGCTCCTTTTCATACTCAAAATTAATTTGTAATTACAGTTATTAATAAACATTAATGTATATATAGTTATATCACTGTTTACAAGTAGGTAAATCGGACTCCAGATGACTTTTCCCTTTTTATTAAACATGTTGTTTTTGTGTTATCAGGGATGGTAATTCAAAAGGTATGTTTTGAAAAAAAATATGTTTACAATAATTAAAGAATGGGTAATAGCATTAAAGTGAAAGTAACTCAATTGGTATTGTGTTACTTTCGACTTATCTAATACAATGTTTTATTGTATTATCTTCTCCATTTTATTTACAATATGTGGTTTTAAATATATAATTTAATTAACCTATAAGCTTAACATATATTATTAAAGTTAAAAGTTGTACTGTTTATTAGTACAACTTTTTATGTATATTTACTTTTATATATATTATATGTATAATAATTACAATGATATACTAGCGTAATCATTCGAAATTGAATGTAGTGGACTACTATCAATCTCTTTTTTATTTACCTTAGAATTTCTTTGGAGTTCGTGTTATATCAATGAAAAGTTCGTATATTATTCCATGAGGTCATGGAAGCTAGTTATATAGTCATAGTTTGCTTTTCGTATATTTCACGGCATTTGTTTTATATGCACATCTATCTTATAGGCCCAAAGTAAATGTAACTCAATTACACTGAACTGCTCCCTGTCAAAAGTGGACAGGGGAAATAATAAATAGTTTTAAAAAAATCACACTTGCTAATAAAAAGCTTAATTATAATAATTCAATATCTTCATGTTTAGAAAATTCATCTAAAATAGCTTCTACCAAGGCATGTTGTAAGTTTCTATAATTTCTCGACTTGCAAATAAGCCTTAAGTTCAAACAAACCCTTCTGGGCTCCATAGAAGTATATACTGTATGAGAAAGATTTTCGTAATAAATAGGAAGAGTTTTTGAGGCTATATTTAGTGAATATTTAGCTTCCTGTTCTATATCGCCTACTTTATCATTAGCAATAGACATTAATAGAATTTTAGCCTTCTTCCAATTACTTTTAAGTGTAAGGCTTATTTCAAGCTCATTCCAAGTAAATGGGAATGAATTAGTTTCATTTATGAGTTCTTCAGTGAGCACCTTTATATTTGGTATATGAGTAATTCTTCCAGTACTTTGTCCATAGGTTTTGTTGTCATTTTCCATAACCTCAATTATAGTAGTAGAAAACCAGTCTATAGCTATTACATCACCAAGACTTTTTCCAAGCTTTATTCTATCCCCAATTTTAAATGGCTTTTGAGTATTAATTATCAACCATCCTAAAAAACTTGCTACAAGATCACGAAAAGCAAATGCTAGTCCAGCTGAGAAAATTCCTAAAAATGTAAGTATACCTTTAGACTCATACATCCATATTGGTATAATCACTACAACAGATAAGATATTTATTGATAGTGAAGATATTTTTTTATATTTTATTATGTCATTTGAACTAAAATTGGATTTATTAATAAATGAATTTATACTTTTTTTTACTAGATAAAATATCATTATTAACACTAAAGTTATAACGATTTTTATCAAAACACCTTCGGGTTTAAACTTTAAACCTAACTGTAACAAAAATTCGGTCACACGCTTTATTCTCCTTTATATTGAGTCTACATTACCCCTAATTATTCTTATTTGTAAACAAATTAAAGTTATTCTAAATTTTTATACAACTCACCCCTTAAATAACATTGCTCTATTGGTGTTTATATATAATTTTTTAATTATTTATTCCTAAATTTTTATTTTTTACTTTTACTTTAACTTCATCTCTGATAAACCAATATATTTTAAATTCAAGTTTTTCTATATCTCTTTTCTGTTTGTAGCTAATGCTTAACTTGACATCATCAGGTACACTTATGCTTGAATTTAAATCCTTTATTAATGTTCTTATATTGTTGTCTTTCTTTAAATTTGCAGCTTGATTGCATATATCAGTTATCATATCTTTATAATTTCCTTCTTTATCTTGATAAACTGCATATATCCCATCTTGGTTTGTATAGCGAACAGAATCCCCACATCCAATCCATTCGATTAATGCTTTTTTACTAAATCTCCATTCTCTTCCTATCTTTCTTGCAGGTAAATGGTCTTCTCTTAATAACTTAATCATAGTTCTCTCACTAACATTTAATAACTTACAGGCATGTTCAAGGGTCAAAATTTCGTTTTCCATATTCTCATTCTTCTCCTTTTGGTTTAATAATAGTATACAATTTTAAATAATATGTGTAAATTAAATGACTTTAATATAATGTTAATTAACTTTAACATTTAATTGGTTGCATTTCAAATAAAAACTATTTATAATATGCAAAGTAAGATATTGTTATGAATCAATAATAATATTAAATTATAAAATGACTATTCTTAAGGAGTTTAACAGTATGACAAAGATTGAGTACCTAAATACAAATAAATCTAAAGCTATCATTAAAAATGCTAATGAAAAAAGATTGGTAGGATTATCAATAATTCTCGCAACTATATTTATATTTTGTAGTTTTCTTTTTTGCACACCTGCAATTACTAAACATCTTCCAATTCCGTCAAAAATATGTGGATTATTAGACCTAATTCTAAATTTCGGTTCAAAATGGAGTGCCATAGTTGGAATAGCCTTTGCAATGGCTTGGTATGTAGTAACTAAGATAATTAAAAAAGCCAAAAGTAAAAATGAAAATTCTAAGAAAATTATTATTACATTTGCAAAGATAGCAAGACGATTTCATGTTCCTATAGCTATTCTTGCTTTAGCATGCGCGCTCGTACATGGATATATTGCAATACTAAATGGATTTAAGTTAAACATTGGCTACATAACAGGGTTATTTGCCTTAATCATATTCATCGTTGTGTCTTTTTCAGGAATACGAAGATATATTTCAAAACATAAACTTCATTTAATATCAAGCTTTTCATTAATAGCGATTTTAATAATTCATATTACTTATTTTTAATGTTGTTACATTTTTTAAAGTTTATTACACTTAATGTATAATTAAATGAACTTAATGTACATATAGTTGCATATAATACTATAAAGTTATATTATTAGACTGAGAGTATTTAAAAAAATATTCATAAAAAAGTAAAAGGAAACGTATGAACGGTTTTATAATCATAAAAAGAGGAAGCTGATTATTATGGCAAAGTTAAAAATTGAACCTATGAAACAACCAGATAAAATTATTAACTATTGGAAAAAAGAAAAGTTTGTTGTAGCATGCATTGTAATATTTGGCTTAACATTTAATATAGCTACCATTATAGGACCGATTTATCAAGGTAAATTAATTGATTCCATTGTTAGTGGTAACGATCTATCTTCTGTGATGATATTGGCGGTTACTTTTGTTGCACTTATAGCAGTAATTCAATTAATGCGCTACTTTAAGCGCTTTTACATAAGGCGCTTTGCCAATAGTTCAAATGCTACCATGCGTCTTATGATATACAATAATATAATGAATAAAAGTATTGAAGAGCTAGATAAAGAAAA
>NZ_CALEVF010000121.1 GCF_937920395.1 uncultured Clostridium sp.
TAATTGAAACACCAAGAAATAAAGCCATAAATATAACTAATGGTAACAATGCAATAGCACTACCTTTTTTTTCATCCATTATTTTAAATACCTCCTCTTATATAAGTTTCACTACAATTGATATTAGCATTTATTATGTCAAAACATTTTAGAAGGTATGGTAGCCTTTAATATGTGAATAACCCTATTCTAATTATAATCTATTGAATGTAATTTTAGGGCTTGTTTTATTGATTGCATGTATTTATTTAATACGTTTTAATTTTATATCATAATGATTTTTATATTGTTTCATGCGAGGATCATTTTTAAAATAACTCTCGTACATTCCTCTAGCTACGTTTGCAGCATCAGAGCCATAACCACCATCAAATATAACTATAGATATTGCAATTTTAGGGTTCTTTGCGGGTGCATAACCTACATACCAAGCATAATCTCCTCTACCAATTTTATTTTGTACTTCAGGTTTTGTGAATTGTGCTCATATGTAGAAATAACAAAATAAACGGAATATTTTAAGGTCAAGAACTTTATTTAATAGAAAATGTTATAATAAGTTTAAAGTATGAAGTTTTAAGGAGCAAAATATTATGATAAATAAGATAAGTCTAGATTTAAGTAGTATTTAATAAAATGAAAAAAATAAAATCTATTTTTATTATTGCTATAGTGGTTGCCTTGGCGTCCCAAGTTAGTATAAATTTTTTTGTGCCAGGATTTATAATAACCCTTTCTGTTGTTATATTACCTGTTTTTCTTTATTTTTATAAACAATTTAATCCTATAGAAATTCTTTTTACAACTGGGATCATTTATCCACTTTATAGGGGAATGTTTTTATATTTAAGTACTAACAATTTTTATACTACTCTTGGGGTTATACGGACAGATGTATTGTTTTATTTTTCATATGGTATATTATTTTATTTATTGTATTGGAAAAAGAAGAAGAAAGGCATTACTGACTTGTTTTTTTGTGCATTTTTATGTGATTTGTTTTCAAATATTATAGAAATAAGTGCAATACTTCATTTTAGAGGATACGGTTATTTAATGTTTCAAGATCTAGCAATTGTAGCATTTATAAGAGCTATAATTTCAGTATGCATAATATTACTACTAAAACATTATAAGTCTTTACTAATAAAGGAAGAACATGAAGAAAGATATAGAAAATTAATTTTAATGACTTCAAGTATGAAAAGCGAAATATATTTTATGAACAAAAATAATTCAGATATTGAAGATGTTATGAAAAAAGCATATCTACTTTACAAAACAATATCGCAGCAAAAGTATCCTTCTGAACTAAAAAACCTTTCTCTTGATATAGCAAAAGACGTGCATGAAATAAAAAAAGATTATATAAGCGTTATAAAGGGTTTAGATGAAATGGTTGGTGAAAAAACAGATAATGTTAAAATGGATATTAAAGATATGGTAAATATTATTGGAATGGATGTAAGGGAATATATAAAAAGAAATAACTCTAATGTAAATTTAAAATTCGAAATAAAGAATAATTTTAATGTAGTGGAGCATTTTTATCTTGTTTGCATATTACGAAACCTTATTTACAATAGTATTGAGTCTATGGATAAAACAAAAAATGGATATGTTAAAATTTTAATTTGTAAAAGCCAAGATGAGTGTATTCTTGTTGTATCTGATAATGGTAAAGGCATAAAAGAAAAAGATATTGAGTATATATTCAATCCTGGATTCTCAACTAAATTCAACTGCGATACTGGTGACATTTGTAGGGGTATAGGACTTGCCCATGTAAAAGGTATTGTTAACGATATTTTTTCGGGTACTATAGATGTTCATTCCGTTATAGGAAAAGGGACTGAATTTGTTATAAAAATAAAACAAAATAAAATGGGCTAAAATTTTTAGCGTTTTCCAAATATCTAATGATCTAAATATTTTTAATATTTAGATCATTAGATATTTTTTTGATGTTAACTGAGTGTTTTTGAAATGTTGCTTATATAATAAAAATGTAGAATGTTGTTTATTGACATTATGATTTTAAATTAAAGTATAAGAAAACGGTTACTGGTTTGATTTAGAGCTCAAACTTCAAAAGAATAACAAGCTTAAAAATATAAATTGTATTATATTGTGGAAAGGAGAAATACTTAACATGAAAAATTTTGGTGTCTTTGATATTATAGGTCCTATAATGATCGGTCCATCATCTTCTCATACAGCTGGTGCTGCTAAACTTGGTAAAATAGCAAAAACTATTGTCGGTGCTGATATAAAAAAGGTTACATTCTTACTTCATGGGTCTTTTGGTAAAACTTATAAAGGGCATGGAACTGATAGAGCACTAGTTGCCGGAATACTTGGAATGGAACCAAGTGATGATGATCTTAGAAATTCTATTTTAATTGCTGAAAGTAAAGGTTTAAAAATAAATTTTATTGAGTATGATCTTGGACAAGTACATCCAAATACAGTTAAATTTTTAATAACAGATATTAATAATAATTATTTCGAAATAACGGGTTCGTCTATTGGTGGTGGCAATGTAGAAATAAATGAAATCAACGGAAATAGTGTTCTTATAACGGGTGAAAATCCTACTATTATCACTTGTCATGATGATATTCCAGGAACAGTAGCAAAAGTGTCAGACCTTATTTATGAGGATAAAATTAATATTGCTTTTTTAAAACTTGTTAGATACGAAAAAGGAAAATCTGCAACTATGACTTTTGAAGTAGATAGTACTATTCCCGCTTCTTTAGTAAAAGCTATAAAAAAAATTACAGGAATAAACAAAGTAATAGTTATCAATCCAGAAACAAGGAGGAAACATAATGATCGCAAAGTCAGCTAGTGAACTTATCCAAATATGTAAAACAAAAAATATCAAATTAAGTGAATATGCAATAAATCTTGAAATTGAGCAAAAGGATAGCACGCGAGAAGAATTATTTCTACATATGAAAGAAACTCTTGATGTAATGAGGCGCGGTGCTCTTTCTGCAAGAGAAAAAGAAGTTTATTCATTAAGTGGTCTTATAGGTGGAGATGCTTATAAACTTCAAAAATACTTAGAATCAGGTAAATCACTTTTAGGAGACACTGCTATAAAAGCTATGGCTATGGCGTTATCTTCTTCAGAAGTTAATAGTTCTATGGGTAAAATAGTAGCATGTCCAACAGCTGGATCATGTGGGATACTTCCAGCCGTAATATTAACTGCTGGTGAAAAGCTTGGAAAAAGCACTTATGAAATGATGGAAGGATTATTTGCAGCTTCTGCAGTCGGTATGATTATTGGAATGAATGCAACCTTTGCAGGTGCAGAAGGTGGTTGTCAGTCAGAGTGTGGTTCTGCAGCTGCCATGGCCTCCGCTGCCGTTGTGGAAATGATGGGAGGAACACCAGAAATGAGTTTCAATGCTGGTGCCATCGTATTTAAAAATGTATTAGGACTTGTTTGTGATCCAGTTGCAGGACTCGTTGAAATTCCTTGTGCAAAAAGGAATGTAGCTGGTGCAATTAGTGCACTTTCTACCGCTGATTTAGTTATGGCTGGTGTTTCTTCAAAAATACCATTTGATGATACATTATCTGCAATGTATAAAATTGGCATAGAATTACCAGCTTCTTTAAGAGAAACTGCTCTTGGTGGTCTTGCTATTACTAAAACTGGTCTAGCACTTAAAGATAAGGTATTTTCAAAAAAATAATTTTGTAATTATAAGGAGGAAAATTAAATGAATATTTTAATAGGAACTGGTCTTTTATTATTAGTTTTAGCTTTATTTACACTTTTTAGTTACAAAGCACCTCATGGAATGAAAGCTATGGGTGCACTAGCAAGTGCTGCCTGTGCAAGCTTTCTAGTTGAAGCTTTTCACTCTGCATTTTTTGGTGATGTATTAAAGATAAAATTCTTAAAAGAAGTTGGGTTATCTAATGGTAGCTTAGGCGGAGTAGCCGCTGCAATACTTGTACCTTTAGCTCTTGGTGTTTCACCAATATATGCAGTATTGCTTGGGCTATCTTGTTCTGGTCTTGGCATCATACCCGGATTTATAGCTGGATATTTTATGTCATCTGTAGTTAAATATCTAGAAAAGAAATTACCAGCGGGCTTAGACTTAATAGTTATAATTGTTTTTGCAGCTCCATTAACTAGATTTATAGGAAACTGTATGACTCCTATAGTAAATTCTACGTTATTAAATATCGGTAGAATTTTAACTTCTGCATCAACTTCTAGCCCAATAATAATGGGTATAGTGCTTGGAGGAACAATAACCGTTGTTGCCACTGCACCTCTTAGTTCAATGGCTTTAACAGCAATGCTTGGGCTTACCGGTGCACCTATGGCTATAGGCGCATTATCAGTATTTGGTTCATCATTTATGAATTTTGTATTATTTACAAGAATGAAATTTGGAAGTAAAAAAGATACAATTTCAGTAGCTATAGAACCTCTAACACAAGCTGATATAACCACAGCAAATCCCATACCAATTTATGTGACTAATTTTATAGGTGGTTCTTTATGCGGAGTAATAATTGCATTAATGGGACTTATAAATAATACCCCCGGTACAGCAACCCCTATAGCAGGGTTCGCAGTAATGTTTGCATATAATCCAGCTCCTAAAGTGCTAATAACAGCCTTAGGTTGTATTATAGTTAGTATCTTCAGTGGGTACATAGGATCTATTATGTTTAAAAATTATAAAATACATACTGCTGCAGAAATTCGTGGAGAGATTACCCCTAATTTAGAAGAAGTCTCCTAAATATCTACTTTTTAAAACAGTATAAGCGAAGGTTGAGTTTACTTTTATGTAAAACTCAGCCTTTTTTATTTGTTATATAGATTTATGTTTTGGTAAATTTTTCTACTGCATTACACATTAATTTATGCAAAATTACATTTGATTCTACCTTTTTCAAGGTAAGTCTACGCCCATACGTAAAATCACTATTTAGTGACTGAATTCTAACAACATCACCTGTATGAGGTGCATCTATCATTTTACCATTTCCTACATATATTCCTACATGATGAGCAGGTTTACCGAAAAACACCAAATCTCCTGGTCTAAGATTTTCTCTAGATATAAGGACTCCTACATTTTGTTGCTCCTGTGATACCCTCGGCAATGTTATACCAAAATAAGAAAATACATATTGTGTAAATCCCGAGCAGTCAAAGCCCACCGGGCTTGTACCACCCCATACGTAAGGAACCCCAAGAAAATTTGCAGCATACTCTAAAATCGGATTTGAAGTAAAAGCAACAGAATTTCTTATTTTTTCTTGTTCAGCTTTGTTTGTTAAATATGAAGAGTCTTTATTTTGTAATGCCTTGTCTATATTAGAATTGCCTTTTGTGGATACATTAAGAATTTGCCCTACTAAAATTAAATCATTTCGTTTATTATTAGCTTTCATTAAATCATTTAATGATTCCCCATGATCTCGCGCTATTACAGATAAACTATCCCCACTTTTCACAGTATAGGTATCAGTTGTTAATGTAGCTGCAAATAATTTTGCTGTTGTCATTTCTAAAATACCAATCGTGAATATTGATATTAATAAGATATATCTAAGCCTTTTAAATGTAATCATTATATCCTCCTCGCGCTTCTAGTAATTATTATCAAGCATATTGCTATTTATTAGATAAGCTTCTATAAGATTTTATACCAAATATTACCTATTAGAGAGTATGTCCAATAAATTATTATTTACTCACATTTGTAAATTTATATTTATAACGTAATAAAAGAGATAGGTTAATTAAACAGCCTCTCTCTATTGAACATAATAATATTTTATTTATACCTTTCAGTTATTAATATAAGAAATCTACAAATAAATATCTGAAAGTTCCACTCGTATGCTTTGATTTTTACTTCTCATTTCGCTACTATATATCATATTTTCCTGAAGCACCTTTCCTGAAGGAAGCTGAACCGTAAACTTACTTCCTTTTCCATATTCACTTTCAACGTATATATTCCCACCAAGTAAATCTACAATGGACTTAACTAAACTTAAGCCAATACCTGTACCTTCCGTATTCCTTGATAATGATTTGTCTACCTGTTTAAATCTATCAAATATCATATTTAAATTTCCTTCTTCAATTCCTATGCCCTTATCTTTAACTGATATTTCAATAAATTCGTTCTTATCCTTAACGTCTACAACTATTTCATCACCTTCATCTGAAAATTTTATCGCATTTGATATAAGATTTAATACTATTCTCTCTATCTTTTCAATATCACACGCAATAATTCTTTCTTCTACATCCGTGTCAAAAATAATATTTAGCCCTTTACACTCAATCAAACTAGTTACAGACATCACTATTTCTTCAACAACTGTGATTATATTATTATTTGATAAGTTCAATTTTAAAAAACCCGCATCAATCTTTGATAAATCAACTATATTATTGATAAGCTTAGATAATCTATAAGAATTTTGCTTGATTGATTCTATATATTTAGTGATTGACTTCTTATTATTATCTAATGAACCACTCTTACAATACATATCAAATAACTGAGCTGTTGAAAAAATAACATTTAATGGTGTTTTAAGTTCATGAGATATGTTAACAAGGAATTCTCCCTGTGCCTTATTCGCAATTATTAACTCTTTATTAGCGACAATTAACTCCGCTTCCCTGTCTGATTTCTCTCCACTTTGAAATGCAAGCTCTTTATTAACGGTAATTAACTCTGCAGCCCTATTCGCTTTCTCTCTAATTTGAAAGGCAAGCTCTCTATTAACGATAATTAACTCTGCTGCTCTGTCTGCTTTCTCTCCAATTTGAAAGGCAAGTTCTTTATTGGCGCTAAATACCTCTGCTACCATTTTTTCTATTGCTTCTTTAAGCCTTATCCCCATTTGCTTTGTTACCTGTCTGTAAAAAGAATCATTCATATTCTATCATCATCCTTCGGTTTCTTTTTCCGTGCATTAATAAACTCCTCAATTAGTGATGTTAAAATACACTATACTTTTATTTAACATTTTACCATATATATGTTACATTATACATATTTCCCATAACATAAAAATCATATTATGAATAGCTTGTAAGATATGCTCTATATTATTATTTTTAAGCAATAAAAAATGAACATCTTTTAGGATGTTCATTTCTTATTAATATTCACATAGATTATTAATATCCAACTGTTTTTAAGTAATCTTCGGCTTCCGTTTCATCAGTAAATACAACCGGTGTAACTCCTATATTTTTGCCTATTCTATTCATTTGCATTTTTACTACTACATTTTCAACGATAAGGGCCGCATGGACTATTCCATTATCACTACAATACTGAGCAAATTCTCCTAATTCATTTTTACTGTCTGATAAATTGTAAGTTATCATATCGCAGTATTTAGACCATTTACTGCCTTTAAATATAGGAAGTATTTTTATTTTATAATCATTTTGCATATTTGCTATAGCTTTTTTTGTAAACATTCCTTTAAATTTTTCATATACTATCTTTCTTTCAAAATCAACCTTTAATTCATATTCATTTTGTGTACTTATTGTTTTTATCACTTGTACCACCCTTTGATAATTTGTTTTATTGACCATAATTAATTATACACAAAAAACAAACAGTTACAATTTTTTATTTAATATTTTTATATACTGTAATAATCCATTTGTGGTTATTTAATACTAAGACAAAGATAAATCAAAAAATTTTAAAGAATAGAGATGTAGTGGTTACTGGTAAAGTCAATACTAAAGGATATACTTTACTTTTTTCTGATGCCATCGGAAGTAACCCATGGGATATATTTAGGCTTAACATATCTACAAAAAAAATATATTAAATTACTAATGATTCCATAGGCCAATTTAATTTAAATTTCGGTGATAAAAATGGAAATATAATTTTTGCTAAAAGTGGAGATAAAAACTCTCCTGTACCCAAAATATCAAAAATAGATGTTATTAAAAAACATGCTAGTATTATCGAATTTGCTCCTGACATTGCGGTACAGGATTTTTATGTATATAAAAATAAGATTATAGAAATTTCTCAACCATATATAGCATGTCTCAGCGCTAATGAGAAAAATATTCACTTTGTTGCAGTTCCCATTGGAACTCATGGAACAAATTTTATAGGTTTAACAACTTATCCTAACAGCTTATATTGTTATAACCTAGAAGAAAATAGGTTAAGTGAGGCTTTTAAAGTATCAGGTACATTTATCCCTTCAATATCTTTTACTTATCAATAGGAGTTATATTATGGTAACCATTCTTTTATGTCAAAGCGAGTACCCCCTATCATTGGATATAGGGTTACTTGGTTATGAATCACATATTAATATTTTGAATGTAACACAATTAATTGCATTCCTTTTAATTCTATTGGTTAGGTATACATAATATACGACGACTTAGTTTTAATATTTAATAGTTGTAAATAAACTAATATAAAGAAGGTTACCAAAAGGATGCAACGATCATATATAGATTATAGGAATAAACAAAAATTCACATAGAATACAATACAAAAAATTAATAAAATTGAGTTAGGGAGATGTTTATATATGAAAATTTCAATAGATGCTGGTCATAATTGCACTCCAGATGTTGGAGCAGTTGGACTTAGAAAGGAAGATCCTTTAAATAAAGAAGTTGTAGGTAAAATAATTAAAAAGCTACAAAATACAGGTAATATAGTAATAGATTGCACACCTTATGGACAAGCATTTTCGAACGTTGGACAATCTTTACAATACAGAGTTAATAAAGCAAATAGGTCTAATTCAGATTTGCATATAAGCATTCATTTTAATACAGGCGGTGGTGAAGGAGTAGAGTGTTACGTTATATCTCAAACTGCTAAAAATTATGCTACAAAAATTTGCAATGAAATAGCTTTACTTGGATATGGAAATAGAGGTGTAAAAGATGGCTCACATTTATTTATTGTAAATAATACTATTATGCCTTGTGTCCTTGTAGAATGTGCCTTTTTAGACAGTGCAAAAGATATGAATATATATAATGCTGATTTAATAGCAAATGCAATAATTAAAGCAGTTCTCGGTAAAATTACACCTATAAATTCAGTAGTATCATCTTTTCAAGTTGCTTGCGATCTATCAGGCATTACAGATAAAAACGGAAATAAGCTAGTTGTAGATGGGGTTAGAGGTGATTTGAGCAATAGCGTGATAGCTAAAGTGATTCTTAGAATAGGTACAAGCAGTCCTTTAGTTAAATGGCTACAAACTAGACTTATAACTTTAGGATTCCCATGTGGTAGTAGCGGAGCAGATGGTATTTTTGGTTCTGCTACCCTTGTAGCTGTTAAAAATTTTCAAGCAAGAAATAAACTTCTAGTTGATGGATTTGTAGGCCCAGTTAGTTTAAATAAACTCCTAGTTTAGTAATTCAATCAATTATTTATGTCCAGCATAAATAATTTTTAGTTTCTTTCACATTGGGTGAAACTAGATGTTTATATACAATAAATGACGTTAATTTTGATTTTACGTCATTTATCTATCTATAAAAACGACTTATGTGATTTTATTCCTGTCACATTTTTTTCATTTTAAGTAACATATATTTTACATATATTAAAATATATTATACTATAATAATAGAGGTGACAACAGGGGGAGAAATATAAAAATGAATGTTGCTCGTGCAACTCTAGATATAACTCAAAAATGTTTGGCATAGTCAGTGGTTGTAATGAGACAAACTATTGATGAATAATAAAAATTGTTATAGCCTTTATTCTTTAAACGTTAAATATTTAAAAACAGAGTATTTTATAGGAGTGATATTATGGTAAACATTCTTGCAGTTGCAGGTCCAAATTCAAAATATAAATTACCCTATGCTCAGCCTGCTGGATTTTGGGCTGGTTTATGGCATGGATTAATAGTACCGATTACATTTTTAATATGCATATTTAACCCTAATGTACGAATTTATGAAACTAATAACAGAGGTCGATTATATGATTTGGGATTTCTGATTGGAGCTTAGAGTTCAATTGGAGGAAGTGGTTCAAGAGCAGGGCAATAGATTTTCTATTATGGAATATTTTTTATGTCAGATCAAGTACCCCATATCATTAGATGTGGGGTTTACTTGTTTATTAAGCGCATATTGATATTTTGAATATAACAAAATTGAATTACATTCCCTTTGATTCTACAAGCTAGTTATACATATATAACATATTTCTTGAAATTTTTAATTTTTTTAGAGGATTATATATCTTTCTTATAGAATATATAAAAATAGTATAATTGACCCATATATTTATCTGATACCCATAAAAGTAGTGACATAAAGATAAATTGTATAACAGGAGGCTTATAAATTATGTGGATATATTCATTTAAAATAAGGAGATGATCCTATGACCTCAACGGCAACCATTTTATTAACTATATTTAATTTTTTTGCTATCATTGTTTTTATAAGTCTAATCTCAAGCAAGTTTAGTAATTATGTAATTAATAATTTTAATCTTACCGATAGTATCATGGAGAATATTAAACAAATATTAATGAGATTTAACATTGTAATTGTATGTTTAAATGTTCTCTTTTCACAGATGGCAATTTCTAAAGAATTCCCTACGATAAAGTTTATTGTAATGGGGATAATTTTTATTGTAGATGGCCTAGGTGCAATCTGTTTATCTAGTTATTCAAAAGTACAAAAGTACAAAAGAAATTAAATAAGTAGTTTTATATGTACTTTCCCTAAAGAAACCATTAAATACAATAATAAGTCAAAAGGCAAACCAAGATACTACAATACTGGATAGAGAACATATTTGAAAAATCTAATTATATTTACTGTTAAATCACTTGTAGTATTTAGACCACTTACTATTAAAACAATTACAATTAGTCCAATAGGATCAATTATTGAAGAAGGTTTAAGCGAAAATGTGAGCACTATTACAAAAAAAACTATAATTGATACATTCTGTCAAATCAATAGAATTAAAGGGTGTATTCCTAATTCGAAAGTTGTTGCAGCTGTTCTTGGAATTGCGAATAAAGGCCCTATAATAAGGAAACCTATAATTGAAAATAGAATTTTATTTTCGGCTACCCTTCCTAATGCTGGTAGGAAAATTAAGTTACCTGCACCGAAGAACATTGCAAATAATGCAGCACCTATGACTATTGAATGTTTTGATGAATTTTTGATTTATATAACCTCCGTTTTAATTAACCTAAATAAATTTCTGAAAAAAATAATTCAGTCTTTATTTTGTGTATAAATATAATATTTCAATGTAATGTCCATTTAAATAATAACTACTTTATAACATATATTATACAGTAAAATTCATTTTAAAAAAATAAATTATTATAATCTACTTAATTAGAAATTAACTATTTGCATATAAGTATAAGGAGTAGTTCATTAAAAATGAACTACTCCTTATTTTTTAATATCTCACCTCAATGCCAAAACATTCTTCTTTAATATTAAAGCTAGTGCAATCATTTGTTAAATATAAAACCAAATGATTAGTCTCTTTTCCTTCGTTTTTCAGCGCATCATTCAAGCACTGCATTGTATCATCACATAAAATTATTTTTCATACACTCTCCTCATCCAAATGTAAAAACTCATTATATAACTGACTATATTCCGCTGGGATTTTTCCACCTAATGGTATAAGGAATGAATTATTAAGTTTTTCATTTATATCTGCATTAATAGTTAGACCATTAATCTCACCAAATTTATTTAAACCCTCACGAAATCTATAGATAAAAACATTATTGTCCAAATATTCATTTCTTGCTTCAAATTCATGACCTACTTCTGCTACTTTTCTTTTTTTAAAAAACATTATGCAACCTCCCATATAAGCTCTTTTTATTTAACAGCACCTTTGCGTTTAAATACTAGTTTTACTTTATCAACTCTAATTTCAGTTATTATATACCAATATGATAAAATAATAAACTATTGTAGAAGATTATGTGCATAAGAGAATTTACAAACTATAAATAATAATTTACAATATTAACATATATCACATGCATTTCGCATAATTTCATCAATTTCTTTTTTTGCTTTGTCTGATAAATCTATAAACTGAATTCTATATTTCTCAGTTGGCTCTAATTTTCCAACTACTTTTCCTTTAGCATTTATGTCCATTTCAAATAGTATCGAATTCAAGATTATTTTTAAATCAACTAAAGTACCTACTTCTAATTGCATGGAAGTTTTTATTTCTATATTCTCAGCAGACATTCTAATAATTTTAAATTTCTCACCATTTTTAGTGTCTTTTAAAAACACCTTACCTCCACCTGCTATCTCACAACTTGGATATTTATTATTTGTCATAATAATCCACTCCTTCTACGTTATTATAAACCCCATATGCTTATTTTTATATCTGATTTTATCCTAGATTCTACGAAAGTACCTGAATATTCTGTAATTTATTAATTAACTTTATTATAGCATATTGTTTTTTTCTTTACACCTCTTTTATAAACTACCTTTTCAACATATATATTAACGATTATATTTTATTGAAAGGTAGGTCATTTTGTCTATCCTGCAGCCTTAGCCGTTGCAAACGGAAAAGCTGATAGAGGAATTTTTATCGACGGAGTTGGATACGGAAGTGCCTTAATCGCTAACAAAATATATGGTTTATATGCTGCTGTTTGTCAAGATCCATTCTGTGCAAAATTAGCACGTTTACATTCTAATACAAATGTCCTTTGTATTGGTGCAAAAATAATTGGTTCAGGGATAGCACTTGATATCGTGAATACATGGTTAACTACAAATTTTCTTGTTGATACTAAAAAATATAAATTGCGAGTGGACAAAATAAACGTAATTTCTGAAAAGCATTTGAAAAAGCTTTCTGAAATATAACATACCCATCATTTATCTTATGGTAAGCCCTATTATAAAATATTTATAAGGAGTAGTTCATTAAACGTGAACTACTCCTTATTTTTAATAATATTATATTTATATTGCTACTGTTGCTTGCTTTAAGTATTCTAGTTCTTCTCCCTTTAAATAAATAGATAACTTTTCAAATACAGTTTTATGATAATTATTTAGCCAAGATTTTTCATCCTTTGTTAATAAGGACACCTCTATAGCTTCTAAGTCTATAGGGCAAAGCGTTAAAGTCTCAAACTTCATAAATTGTCCACCATACTCAGTCTTTTCATCTTCCTGAGCGACAACTAAGTCTTCTATTCTTATACCATGTTTTCCTGCTTTATAAACTCCTGGTTCATTTGAGACTACCATTCCTTTTTCAAGCACAATAGTGTTGGGAATCACAGATATTCTGTGTGGTCCTTCATGTACATTAAGAAAGAAACCTACTCCATGCCCTGTTCCATGCTTATAATCCATACCCGCATTCCAAAGTGGAATTCTAGCTATGATATCTAAATTTGAACCTGTAGTTCCATATAAAAATCTCTGCATTGTTAAATTAATCATTCCTCTTAATACTAATGTGTAATCTGTTTTTTCTTCATCAGTTAAGGGGCCTACAGCTAGTGTTCTTGTTATATCTGTTGTTCCATCTAAATATTGAGCACCAGAATCTAATAGATAGAGGCCCTTTGGCTTTATAGTAGCTTGATTTTTTATTGTAGCAGTGTAATGAGGCATAGAAGCATTTGCTTTATAAGCTGAAATTGATGCAAAGCTTAAATCATAAAAATTTTCTCCTACACTTCGTATCTCTTCGATTTTATCTGATGCTTCTATTTCTGTAATATTACGCGATTTTATAGTTTTCTTCATCCATGTTATAAATTTAACCATAGCTACACCATCACGCACCATAGCCTTTCTAACATTTTTAATTTGAATTTCATTCTTTATACCCTTAAATCTTGTAGTAATATCCATAGATTCTAAAATCTTAATATTTATGGAACTATAAATCCAAGTACTAGTTCTTGCTGCATCAAGTAGTATTGCTCCATCTTTGATTTTTCCTAAAAATTCACCTATGTTTTCGTAAGGTTTTATTTCTACATTAGCCTTTTCGAGTTCCGCTCTGACCTCTGAATTTATTTTCTTATCGTCTATAAATAAATAATATTTTTTCTCTGAAACAACGGTGTAAGATATAGTTAGTGGATTGCATTTTATATCTCGCGCTCTAATGTTTAACAGCCATGCTATGTCATCAAGTCCCGATATAACATAGTAGTTTGCTCCCATAGTTTCCATTTCACGTGCAACCCTTGCAAGTTTTGATTCTCTTGACTCTCCGGCATATACTACATCATGCAGAACTACCTGGCTACAAGGTTTTTGTGGTCTATCTTTCCAAATTATATCTACTAAATCTTCATTAACTTCATAGGAAAATGCACTACTTTCTAAAGCGATCTTTAATCCTCTAAAATATTCTATTGAAATAACCTTACCATCAAAAGCAATTTTTGCTCCTTGATGTAGCGTTTCTTTCAAAAATGCTTCCACAGTTGGAACACCCTCGTTACCCATTCTAAATAGTGTTACCCCTGTATCTATTAATTGATTTTCCGCTTGCAAGAAATATCTTCCATCTGTCCATAAACCTGCCTGCGTTAAAGTTACAATTGCAGTACCCGCAGAACCAGTAAATCCTGTTATAAAAGTTCTGGCAGTATAGTGCTCTGCTACATATTCACTTTGATGTGGATCAGAACTTGGAACAATAAAGGCATCTATGCCTCTTTTTCTCATCTCATTTCTTAATTGTTCAATTCTTTCTTTTACAGTCATCCTAATCACCCCTAGCTTGTAAGCTTCACTTGTAATTTTCAATACAAGCATTTACTTACAATATTTTATGTAGTCATATTTTACCTACTAACTTTTCCTAACCCATCACCATTCATAAGTTTCATTACATCGTCTACAGATGAAAGGTTGACATCACCATTCATGCAATATTTAAGACATGAAC
>NZ_CALEVF010000122.1 GCF_937920395.1 uncultured Clostridium sp.
CATATTTCATACCAACTCCTCGAATTTCATTTGCAAGTGTTTCACAAGCATCAATGCTATCTTCTAGATAATGGTATAGATCTTTCCATTTCATTACAAAAAGAATATCTTGGGGATTTTCGAATAGTTTTCTCATTGCTTTTCTGTAAATTAAATCAGCTTCGTTTTCCAAAGTGTTTATATCAATGATTTTATCCACTAAGATAGTGCTTTTGCGAAGAGATTTTAATTCTAAAATCACCTTGACAAGGTCTGATGAAACAACTATAAGCTTATCAACAAGTTCAATAGCTTCTGGAGTTGCCTCAGTCACATTATACATATAGAACAAATGACCTGTAGACTCAATACTATCAGTAATATTGTCTATTCCCTTTGTTATATTAAATATATCTTCTCTGTCTAGTGGAGTTATAAACATTTTCTTAGTATACTCAATTAATTCGTGGGTTACAAGGTCGCCTTCATGCTCAAGATTTACTAGTTTTTTTAACCTTTCCTTAGGATTATCAAGTTCATTCATTAATAACTTTAGCTCTTTTGCTGAATTATTAAATATCTGAGCTCCCTTTGAGAAAAGTTCAAAAAACAAATTATCTTGTGGTTTAAAATTAAACATATATTGTTCCTCCTTTGATAAATAAAAAGCATGTTTCAAATTTTAATTTGTACTGCTAAATTTAATATATAAGATATATTTTAAACCGTACAAGCCTAATTATATGATATTACTTAACAAAGTACAATATTGTATTAACATATTTAACATAACTTAACGTAGGATGTAATATTAAGGCATATATTAAATAAAATTACTTAAAAATAAATTGTAAAAATATAGTGCCATGTACATATAAAAATAAATATTTTACTATTAATATAAGATTATGATAAAAATCTATGATATAATCTTAATCGAGTTTATGAATTAGCTTAAGTAATATTTTAAAAAATTAATAATGAATTAATAAGGAGTACAATATGAGAAAAATTTATAAGAACCCAAAAGAATTAGGAACATGCTTAAAAGATTTAGTAGATTTTTATTTGGATGATGTTATGGAATATAATAAATTAAAAGAAAAAATAACTATATTAGCAAATGCTAATGAGGATAGACTTTATAAAGATGGTAATATTCCTATAAAGATTTCTAATATACTAGGGGATGCTAGAGTCACTATTATTAAGAAAGTGTTGTCTGAAAAAGAAAATTAGTTTTATTGATTTTATGAAAATAAATATGTCATGTTAATAGAATAACAAACCACTTGTATATATGTTACGAAAATTATATAATGTATTAGGGTGAAAAATGTTTAAATAGCAAGAAGTGTTATAATGACTAAAAATAAATGATAAGATTATACAATAAAATATTATCATTAATGAAATTCGTCGAGAGCTATTTGATTTTAAAAAAGGTGTCTAGTTGAGGGCTTTTAGTCAGCAACCTATGCCTTAATATTTTAATCATTAGCCCTATTTTTTTTAGAAGTAAGATTAATTATATAAGTACAATAATAAATTGTACTTATATAATTAATCAAAAATGATACCAGTTACTTGCTTGTTGTAAAATATTTCAATATAATATATACTAAATTTATCTTTAATTACTACCTAAGCTTTAGATAAATTAAAACAAATATAGAACATAATTTTATTTTTAGAGGAGAAATTTATGAACTTTTGGAACGGGAATAACAAAAGAAATACATTAATTATTTTTCTTACGACTGTTTTAGTTATGACAGGATTTCTTTTTATATTACCAAATATTAATACCTTTGCACAAAGTGGTAAAACGAGCATAATTATTCATTATGCTAAAAGTTCAGACAATAATTCAAAATGGAAGATTTGGTTATGGCCTGAAAATAAAGATGGAGCTAAGTTTGATTTCATTAGTAAAGATTCATTCGGGCAGGTTTGCGAAACTGAGTTCGATGGAGATATTAATAAATTAGGTTTTATAGTTTATACTAATCAGTGGGATAAAGATACAAACAATGATAGATTTATTACAAAATTCAAGAATGGTGTAGGTGAAGTTTGGATTAATGGTGGAGATCCTAAAGTATATTATTCTTTAGCTCAAGCAACTAAAGCAAAAGTGGTCATAACACCAGGAAAAAATGCAAATAAACCAAATACATTTATAAGTGCTAAATTAGATGATTTGAAAAACATAGCCATAGAAACAAAGGTATCATTTCCATTTGCATCCGCTGATGCTCAAGATTTTATAGTTAAATCAAATGGTAAAGCTTTAAAGATAAATAAAGTTACAAGTAATAAGGTAACTTCTGGAGTCACAACAGTTGCTAATATAGAACTTAGTGATAATGTGAAATTAAATGAAAAACTTACGATTTCCATGAAAAATTTTGCGGAAAAGGAAGTAGTATTTGGTAATGTAATGAGAAGTGCCAGTTTTGAAAAAATGTTTAATTATGAAGGAACAGATTTGGGAAACACTTATTCTACTAGCAAAACAAGTTTTAGAGTCTGGGCACCAACAGCAAATGATGTAACGCTAGTAACATATAAACATTGGAATGATAAAACTGGTACTGAAATTAAAATGAATAAGAGTGAAAAGGGAACATGGACTTTTGACTTAAATGGAAATCAGAGTGATATATTTTATACATATAAAGTTAACATAAAAGGAGTTTGGAATGAGGCTGTGGATCCTTATGCTCGTTCAGTAGCCGCAAATGGTGACAAGGGTGCTGTAGTAGACCTTAAAAAAACAGACCCTAAGATTTGGAAGCCAACTGAAAAACCTGACTTTTCAAATTTAACTGATGCAATTATATACGAATTGCATGTTAGAGACTTCT
>NZ_CALEVF010000123.1 GCF_937920395.1 uncultured Clostridium sp.
TCAACAATATTATCAGCTCAATGTACAGATGTAAGGGTTAATGTTGTTGCAAAGAGGTTATATGTAAAATATAATACACCGGAGGCCATGATTACATTATCTAGTTATGAGCTAGGAGAAAAAATTAAGAGTTGTGGATTTTATAATAATAAGAGCAAAAATATTTTAGGTGCTACAAAGCTTTTATTAGAAAAATATAATGGGGTAGTGCCAAAAACTATGGAAGAACTAATGGAACTTCCAGGAGTTGGCAGGAAAACTGCTAATGTAGTCCTGTCTAATGCGTTTGGAATTCCAGCTATTGCTGTAGACACTCATGTTTTTAGAGTTTCAAAAAGAATTGGACTTGCTACCGGTAAAAATGTTGAGATAGTAGAGCAAGAACTTATGAAGAATATACCCAAAAATATGTGGAGTGATGCTCATCATTTCATTATATGGCATGGACGAGAAATATGTAAAGCAAGGAAACCTAATTGTGAGGTATGTCCTATAGCACCTTATTGCGAATTTTTAAATGGAAAGTCTAAGTAAATAGTATATATGCGATAACAATTAGGTACTTTTTAATTACATTGCATGAAGAATTTTAAAGGATACATAAAGAAAGTGTATATTGGTTAAAATGTTTTAGAATCTTTTATCAAAGATTTACACATTTACACTAATATGTACTTTCTTTTTATATAATTATACTGGTAATTATAGATTCAGTGTAATTAATGCTATATAATGAAGGTGAGGTGGAATGAATGAATTATAATGAGGAAACTTTAAGTAAATTAGTTGAAGAAATTATAGGTGCAAAAGATATTAGTTTAGTCGAAATACCATGTGTGGACTTATATATGGATCAGGTTACAACTTTTTTTAATGAAAAGCTTGGAAGCCTTAAAAGAAATGAAGAAGATAAAATACTTACAAAAACAATGATAAACAACTACACAAAAGGTAAAGTTTTGATGCCAGCTAAAAATAAAAAATATACTAAAGAACATATTATTTTACTTACACTTATTTATAATTTGAAACAAACTATATCAATTAGTGATATTAATACTTTATTTGATCCTATTATTGATGTAAAAGCCCCGCAAAATATAAATGTTCCATTAGATGACTTATATAATGATTTTTTGGATATTAAAGAAGTTCAAAATAAAGAGTTTGAACGTGATATAGATAAAGATGCTAAATTTATAAAAGAAAAAATCAAGGAAATGGGAAAAGAAGGTGGAGAGTTAATAGAATTAATATTAATGATTTTGTTACTTACAAATAAAGCTAATATGCAAAAAAGAATGGCAGAAAAATTGATTGATAATTTTTTAAAAAATGAATAATAAACCATTAAAATATGAGGAGATGTCAATATGTCAAAAGTTGTAGAAAATTTTCTAAAATATATAAGTTATGATACTAAATCTGATGAGGAATCAACAACTGTACCAAGTACAAGTGGACAAATGATACTTGCTAAAGAATTAGTTATTCAGTTAAAAGCAATGGGATTAAAAAAAGCAAATGTAGATAATAATGGTTATGTAATGGCTACTATTGAATCTAATGTAGAAAAAGTAGTACCAACTATAGGATTTATAGCGCATATGGATACTGCCCCAGATATCTCTGGCAAAGACGTTAAGCCTAAATTTGTTTACAATTATGATGGAGAAGATATTATATTAAATAAAGAAAACAATATAATATTATCTCCAAAGGATTTTCCAGAACTCAAGAATTACATAGGAAAAACTATTATTACAACCGATGGAACAACACTTCTAGGGGCAGATGATAAAGCTGGAATTGCAGAGATAATGGCAGCTGCACAGTATTTAATGCAGAATCCTGATATTAAGCATGGTAAAATTCGTATTGGATTTACACCAGATGAAGAAGTTGGTCGTGGTGCGGATATTTTTGATGTGAAAAAATTTGGTGCAGACTTTGCATATACTTTGGATGGTGGGCCTATTGGGGAACTTGAGTATGAAAATTTTAATGCTGCAGGAGTGAAAATTTCTATTCACGGAA
>NZ_CALEVF010000124.1 GCF_937920395.1 uncultured Clostridium sp.
AAAAGAATAAAAGAATTAATGTCACATATCGATGATCAAGGGAATGAAACCGAAGCTTTTAAAGTCTATGATAAAAATATTAAAGAATATAGGAATGTTGACTATAAGGACATTGTAATATTACTTCGTGCAACCTCAGCTTGGGCACCTTCTTTCTTAGAACAATTAAAGCTTGAGAATATACCTGTTTATGCAGATACAGGTACAGGCTATTTTAGTACTGTAGAAATACAAATAATTATGAGTCTTCTTCAAATTATAGATAATCCAAGGCAGGATATACCAATGCTTGCAGTACTACGTTCCCCAATAGGAGGTTTTACCTCAGAGGAACTAGTTGATATAAGAATAGGGCAAAGGGAAGTAAGTTTTTACGAGGCGATGGTAAATTTCGTAGACTCTAAAGAAGAAAATTCCGTGGATAATGTTTTGGATTCTGAGAATAAGTATACACAATCTGAGGATAAAGAAGAGGAATCTGGGGATAAAAAGTTAGAGCCTGGGGATAAAAATTATGACATAGAAGATAAACAGCTAGATTCTGTGGATAAAAAACTTAAAAGATTCCTAAAGAAATTGGATCACTTTAGAGAAATCTGCACATATATGCCTATCGATGAGTTCATCTGGTATTTATACACGGACACAGGTTATTACGGTTATATAGGAGCCATGCCAGGAGGCCCTCAAAGACAAGCAAATTTAAAAGTGCTTTTCCAAAGGGCAAGGCAATATGAAGAGACAAGCTATAAGGGATTGTTTAATTTTATAAACTTTATAAACAAGCTAAAAGTAAGCAGTGGTGACATGGGTAGCGCTAAAACCTTAGGTGAGAATGAGAATGTAGTCAGAATAATGAGTATTCATAAAAGTAAGGGACTAGAATTCCCAGTAGTGTTTCTAAGTGGAATGGGGAAAAACTTTAATTTAATGGATATAAATAAGAGTATATTATTTCATTATGAATTAGGTTATGGACCGGATTATGTGGATCCAATTAGAAGAATTTCATATCCTACAGTGCTAAAGCAAGCACTAAAAAAGACAATAAAAATAGAAAGTCTAGCTGAGGAAATGAGAGTATTATATGTAGCATTAACAAGGGCAAAGGAAAAACTAATAATAACTGGCTCAATTAGAAATATAGATAAAAATTTATCCAGAATGAGTTCAAGCTTAGATGAGAGCAGTGAAAAGTTAGGTGAATATGAAATATTAAAAGGAAAAAGCTATTTAGATTGGATAATACCTACAGTAATTAGGCATGTTGATGGAAAACCACTCCGCGAGCGTATACAAATAGAGGATGAAAATTTACATCTCCTAAGTGATCCTTCAAGCTTTACTGTGCGTTTTTGGAATAGAGAACATATAAAGAAAGACGAGCAAATGGAAGAGGAAAATCTTGTTAGTGCAGAGGAAAGGCTTAGTCTTCTTAATGAAAAATCTATATATGATAAGGTATTAGATGATAAATTATCGCAGGAAGAATTATTATCCCAAAAATTATCCGAAGAGAAATTAATGGAAGAGATAGAAAAGAGATTGGGCTTTGTTTATAAATACGAGAAGTCTACAAAAATGCCTACAGTACTCACAGTAACAGAGCTTAAAAGAAAGTCCAACGCCTTGTTAACAGAGGCGGATTCTGGCAATATGTATGCACCAAGACTTATAAATAAACCGAAATTCCTAGAAGAAGTGAAGGGGTTATCCCCAGCTGAAAAAGGAACGGCAATGCATTCAGTACTTCAAAGATTAGATCTTACTAAAGTGACAACATCAAGTGAAATAGAAGTGCAAGTTGAAAAGCTTGTAGAAAAATTATTAATATCCAAAGAAGAGGGTAAGGCTGTCCGTATAGATAAATTAGGGAAGTTGTTTAAAACTTCACTTGGTCAAAGAATGATAAAAGCATATAGCTTAAATCTCTTAAAAAGAGAGGTTCCATTCCATATGGAAATTAGTAGTGCCGATATAGATAAAAGTCTTCCTGTAGAAATATATGGAGATGAGCAAATAATGCTTCAAGGGATAATAGATTGCTATTTCGAGGAAGATGGACAGATAATACTTGTGGATTATAAAACAGACTCCGTGAAAAATGGAGAGGTAAACTCACTAATTGACAAATATAAGTCTCAGCTCGATTATTATGCAAAAGCTCTGGAAGTTACACTGGGAGTAAATGTTAAAGAGAGATACTTATACTCGTTTAGCACGGATGAGGCGGTAGAAGTGAAACAATAAAATGTGGGATAGTTGTTAACCGTCCCCGGCATTAATCATTAAACGATGGATAGTTGTTAACCGTCCCCCCGCATTTAAGGATTAAAAGATGGATAGTTGTTAACCGTCCCACGCATTAATCATTAAAAGATGGATAGTTGTTAACCGTCCCTCGCATTTAATCATTAAACGATGGATAGTTGTTAACCGTCCCCCCGCATTTAAGGATTAAAAGATGGATAGTTGTTAACCGTCCCACGCATTAATCATTAAACGATGGATAGTTGTTAACCGTCCCCCCGCATTTAATCGTTAAACGATGGATAGTTGTTAACCGTCCCCCGCATTAATCATTAAACGAGGGATAGTTGTTAACCGTCCCCAACATTTAATCGTTAAACAAGGAATAGTTGTTAACCGTCCCTCAACTTAGCCCTCAACTTAGACCTCAACTTAGCCCCAACTTAAAAACCTTGACCAACATTAGCACCTAAAGAAAGGAGTGATAAATATGCGAATACTTCACACGTCAGATTGGCATTTGGGGAAGACATTGGAGCAGTATAGTAGGCTAGAGGAACAGGAAGAATTCCTAAAAGAATTTATAGAAATAGTTAAAGATAATGATATAGATTTAGTTTTAATAGCTGGAGATATATATGATAATGGTAACCCACCAGCAAAGGCAGAAAAAATGTTCTATAGCACTATTAGCGAGATAACAAGTAGTGGGAAGACTGCGGTGCTTGTCATTGCAGGGAATCATGATAATCCGGAAAGATTAGTAGCTGCAAGCTCCCTTGCATATGAGCATGGGGTAATATTACTTGGGGAACCTAAAAGTATAGCAAGGCAAGGCGTTTTTGGAGAATATAATACAGATAATAATTATGATTTTGAAATAATAGAAAGTGGCGAAGGATATATAGAGCTCAGCATAAGAGGGGAAAAGGCAGTTATAATAACACTTCCTTATCCAAGCGAAAAAAGGCTGAATGAAGTACTTTCCACAGAATTAAATGATGAGGATAGACAGAAGAGTTACTCGGACAGAATTGGGGAATTGTTTGATGATTTAGCTCTTAAATATAGAGATGACACCATAAATTTAGTAATATCTCACCTATACGTTATGGGAGGAGAGGAGAGCGGATCTGAGAGAAGTATACAATTAGGTGGAAGCCTTTCGGTATCGCCATCTAAATTTCCAGAGAAAGCACAGTATTGCGCCTTAGGACATCTTCATAGACCACAAAAGGTGCCAGGAACTAAGGGCAAAATAAGATATTCAGGTTCTCCAATCCAATATAGTAAGAGTGAAATAAACTATAGCAAGGGAGCATACCTTGTAGATGTTAAAGCTGGAGCAGAAGCTGAAATATCAAATATATTATTTAGAAACTATAAACCAATAGAGATATGGAAATGTGATAGCACAGAGGAAGCATTAGAGAAATGTAAGATAGAGGGCGAAAAGAAAATCTGGGTGTATCTTGAAATAAAGACTAAGGAAATAATAAGTACAGAGAACATAAAGGAAATGAAAAGATTAAGGCCGGACATAGTATCGATTCAACCTATAATAGATGAAATTGAAGATTCTAAAGAATTAAATGAGAGCTTAAGGGAGAAATCCATGGAGGAAATGTTCAAAGAATATTTTGTGCTTGCAAAGGGTGGACTTGAGCCAACAGGTGAGCTAATGGAATTGTTCCTAAGTATAGCATTAGATGAGGAGGAAACCAAAGATGAAACCAGTAAGTCTTAAGATAAAAGGGTTAAATTCTTTTGTAGAGCAACAAACTATAGAATTCTCAAAGCTTACAGAAAAAGGACTTTTCGGAATATTTGGGCCAACAGCTAGTGGTAAATCAACTATATTAGATGGGATAACTATAGCCCTTTATGGAAAAGTATCAAGGGATACTAAAGAGTTTGTAAATACAGAAACAAATGTAGTAGAAATAAGTTTTGATTTCGAAATAGGACTAGGGAAAAGCCGTAAGGCATATAGAGCAGAAAGATGTATAAAGAGATTAAAAACTGGAAACTTTAAAACTGCCTATGCAAGACTAATTGAGATAAATAAAGAAAATCCTGATGAGAACAAAGTTATAGCAGAAGGACCAAGAGATTTAGAGGAAAACATTATAAGCATTGTAGGACTAAAAGTTGAGGATTTTACAAGGTCAGTAGTATTACCTCAGGGTAAATTCAATGAATTTTTAAAGCTAACAGGAAAAGAAAGAAGAGATATGCTTGAGAGAATATTTGCTCTTGAGAAGTATGGTTCTAAGCTTTATGATAAGATAAAAAAAGTTAGGAATGAAAATTTAAACACTAAGACTTTGCTTGAGGGAGAAATGAAGGGTTATGAGAATGTAGATGAAGAATCGCATAATCAATTAAAGC
>NZ_CALEVF010000125.1 GCF_937920395.1 uncultured Clostridium sp.
ATCCGGCTCCTCATATTATCATTTACAGAATATAACTTATTGTAGATTTAAGTTCAAAAATACTTACGTATAGTTTGGGTTTAGGAAGATTAAAGTAACTCAACATTTTCCTAAATCCTGCCCATTTGTAACTTCTTCTTTGACTTCTTCTATTTAGCCATTTATATATTAGTAGCAATACTCTCTTTTCGTAGTTACGTATATTCTTCGTATTATCACTTATACCGTAGTACCTGTAATAGCCTGTTAATTTTTGCTTTAATTTCTTTATGATTTCAAAAAGAGGTAACGTTCTACTTTTAGTTATCCATTGTTTACATCTCATAAGGCTTGCTCTAAACTTTTTATTGCTTGTTCTTCTTTTAGTTCTATATCTCCCATCTTTATTACAACTACAGTAATGCGTGAATCCTAAGAAATCAAAAGTAGGTGGCTTTGGTCCACCTTTATTCTTATATTCATAGTACACTTTTGCTCCATAACTCATTATTTTGGTTTTATCCTCAGCAATTTCAAGATTAAATTTATTTAATCTCTTTCCTAACGCTAAATAATAAGCTTTAGCATCCTTTTCTGTTTCAAAGCATGCTATAAAGTCATCAGCGTATCTTACCAGATACGCCTTGCCACCACAATATTTCTTTACCACCTTTTCGAACCACAAATCAAGAACATAATGCAAATAAACGTTCGCAAGGCTTGGACTAATAATTCCACCCTGCGGGGTTCCCTCATAAACTTTATAAAACTTCCCTTGCTCCATTATCCCTGCTTTCAAAAATCTCCCGATTAGTCTTAGCAGGCTAGGATCTTTTATTCTTACCTCAAGAAATTTCATCATCCACTCATGGCTGACATGATCAAAAAAACCTTTAACATCTGCATCGACAACGTAATTTGTATTTTTCTTAGTAAGATATACGTCTAATATCTTGATAGCATCATGACAACTTCTATTTGGTCGAAACCCAAAGGAGCAATCCAGAAAGTCTTGCTCGTATATAGCAGTTAATATCTTATTTATCGCTAATTGTACTATTTTATCTTCATAAGCTGGGATTCCCAATGGTCTTTTATTTTCTGAATTTGACTTAGGAATATAAACTCTCTTAACCGGCTGAGGTTTATAAGTATGATTTTTCATACTTATAATTAAGTTATCTATATTTTCTTCCAAATTCACTTCGTACTCTTGCTTAGTAACATTATCTGTTCCTGTTGCTTTTCTACCATTAAGTTGTTTATGGCATTGCATTAGCATTTCCTTATCTATAAGATGAATCAACGATGTAAACTGTTCTTTTGGCTTTTCCTTAGCTATTTCTGCTATCCTATCTAGTTTTGTTAACATTCTTTTGTCCTCCTCTGTGTGAGGTAAATGTTTCCCTCTTCAAGGTCTATAATATGTTACACCCTTCCTTCCACAGACATTACTCTGTTTCATCGGTACTATGATGTAATCCGACTACTCAACGCCTTCAGAGTTCCTAGTTTATTAAGACTTGTTACCTCCTACTGCCGAAGCAGAGCAATTGAGTTCTCCCACGTTTACGTACTGTATTATTGTATATCATGCCGTGCTCTTAGGACTCCGGGAACCTCTTATTATTCTCGCATAGCGAATAATAAAATATTGACTTCTACACCCCGGAAGGCATCGTCGTTTCCAACTTCTATTTCGGAGCTCAATCACTTCAACCTTATGGCTTATGGCCTAATATCTGGTTTGCCTACACTTAACTATCTTCGTCACCTAAATAGCCCAAGGCTAACTTTATGGCTGTTTGCTAAACATTACCATGCAGGATTCCCACCTGCACTACAGGTACGCACTTCGTGGCGTACCCGGGGGTC
>NZ_CALEVF010000126.1 GCF_937920395.1 uncultured Clostridium sp.
CTAACGGCTTAAAAGTTAGGCGGTTCAATGATTGCAGAATTGCGCAATCGGCTAACCCTATTTTTTATAAGGAGGAAATTCTATGACGAATATATACAGATATAACTGTATCGAAGAAAAACTACCTTGCAATATAAACGAGATTTCTTGCATAGAGAAACAGCACTCTGTACCCGGAAATATTATTTTAAAAACTAATTATGGTTCTTTGGGATCCACAACACTTGATTTTACAAATATAACATCTCTAACCTTAAACCAACGAATTGCAAAAACTAAAATTGACACAACTAACATGAGAAATTCAAAACTACTTATTGACTTTACTGGAATACTAAATTTAACAGCAACTTTAATTGGTATATATACATTTAACTTTGCATTAACTATGACTTGTAAAAACAATAAAGTTAAGCAAACCCTAACTACCTTTGCTTTTAAATTCTCAAATAAGCTTATTTCATCTGTTGATAGCCGTACTTTAAAATTTGCATATTCTCCTGATAATGATTTATGTGAAGATTGCTGTTGTTATGCTCTTGAATTAACTAGTATCCAAACCAGTAACAACCCGGTTTTCACCTTCAGCATCAATAGTGGCGTTATTTCTATACTGGCAATAGATTCTAGGAAAAGTAGCTCCCTTTCTAATATGAATAACAAAGACTCTGGGAATACTCTATTAAGTACAAAATCTAATATTTCATACTCAAGCACTATTAATTTTGCAGCTCCTGACTTTCTTAATACCCTAAATCAGCCTATTGCCCATATATATATGGATACAACATTTATGAAAAAGCCTAAACTACTCTTAGACTTTACAGGGATCTTAGATATAGTTCCGCTAAATAGCCTTGTGGTAGCTACACTTTACTTCACCTTATTTAAGCTTCGCAAAGGTAGCAAAGTTCGTACACCACTTACAACCTTTGCTTTTAGCACTATTAATTTTACTTCACTCGCAAATAACCAAACTTTAAAGTTTGAATATTCTCCTTGTGATGAGTGCTCTGATGAATGCTGCAAGTATACTCTTGAACTAACTAGTGTTTATAACGATGCCGTAGGAACTATAGTTCTCTCAATCAGTAATGGCACTTTCTCTGCGTTAGCCTTTTATTCTTGCTTAGATAATTACAACAAATTATCTGGAAATAGTATATTTAGCAGTAATTCTGGTTCCTTTTTTATTGGATATACTGCACTAACAGCTGGACAGACAGAAATTTTAGCTCTTCCTATAATCAGTACCACAATTGATATAAGTCATTTAAATGCTCCAAATCTTCTTGTAGATTTTGCTGGAATTTTACACATCGATTCAGATCCATTCATTACATTGATTTTAAATTTCACTCTATACAGATCCTCGAGTAACGATAATATTTTACAACCAGTAGCTAACTTTGTTTATAATTCCATACAAACAACAGTCATAAATGAAAGTAATACCTTAAAATTCGAATATTATCCTACTGATGACACATGTGACGATTTATGCACATATATTCTTGAGTTAACTAGTATAACAACACCTGCTAATATAGCTATATATGATATCACCATAAGTAGCGCAACACTTTCTATAATAGCCGTGGAACCTTAAAACTAACAATGACTACTTTATTAACAGTAGTCTAATAGTAAAACCCTCACCTAAAATTAGTGGAGGGTTTTACTATTATATTTATTTTTTACTTTTCAAATAATTCTGCTGTGGAAGATAGTTATACAGAATAATTAATCTACCAATACATTAAATTTTAATGTATTACCATACTTAATAATAAAACCATAACTAACCCTACCACAGATATTATAGTTTCGAGTACTGACCATGATTTTAACGTCTCTGGTATTGATAAATTAAAATATTCTTTAAACATCCAAAAACCAGGATCATTAACATGTGAAAATATTAGGCTTCCGGCTCCAGTTGCAAGTACCATAAGTTCAGGGCTAGCACCTGTTGCTACAATTAATGGTCCTACAATTCCTGCTGCAGTAAGGCCTGCTACAGTTGCAGATCCTAATGATATTCTAAGTATTGCTGCAATTGACCATGCAAGTACTAGTGGTGAAATGGCTGATCCTTTCATAATTTGAGCAACATAATCTGCAACTCCACTATCTACTAAGACCTGTTTAAATGCTCCACCGCCACCTATTATTAATAGAATCATAGATATTGCAGCTATTGATTCAGTTACAGTTTTCATAACTTCAGGCATCTTTTTACCCTGATTTAGGCCAAATGTAAATATAGCTAAGAGTACAGCTATAAGTAATGCTATTACTGGATCGCCTAAAAAGTTAGTGTAGTTTAAAATAGGTGAAGTTTTTGGTAAATTAATAGTAGCAATAGCTCTTGCTGCCATAAATATTACTGGCACTAAGGCTGTAAATACACTTATTCCAAAACTAGGCATTTCTTTCTCTGTAAATACTTTTGGATTATATAAACCTTTTGGTATATCATGTTCCATATGCTTTAAAAATTTTGTAAGTACAGGACCTGCAAGAATTACTGCTGGAATGGCACACACAATTCCATAAATTAAAGTCTTACCTAAATCTGCTTTATAAATTGCAGCTATAGCTGTTGGACCCGGATGTGGTGGTAAAAAACCGTGGGTTACAGATAATGCTGCTGCCATTGGAACTCCTATATATAAAAGTGGAATATCAGCAGCTGCTGCTATTGAAAACACAAGTGGAAGTAAAAGTACAAACCCTATTTCATAAAATAAAGCAATACCGACAATGAACCCCGTTAATATAACTGCTAATTGTATATGCTTTTTCCCAAACTTATCAATTAGTGTAAGAGCTATTCTTTGAGCTCCACCACTATCAGCCATAAGCTTACCAAGCATGGCTCCAAAACCAAGTACTAGTGCTAGCGAACCGAGTGTTCCACCAACTCCCTTTGTAATTGAAAGAACAACACTTGGAAGTGGCATACCTTCCATAATACCTACGGATAATGCAACAAGAATTAATGACAAAAACCCATTTAATTTAAAAACTATCATAAGAACTAATAGTAACGCAACTCCAAGAACAACAATTAATAATGGCATAGTAAAATCCCCCTTTCATTTCTGTAGTAAACCAAACCTATAAACTTATTTTTCAACTTGTCTCTATCTTTCAATCGTTTTCTTTTTTCCAATAAACGCCATTAGTTGCTCGTAACTTGGATACCCTTCCATATCCCCCTTTACAAGGACTGCCATAGCTCCAACTCCATTTGCGTATTCTCCACATTCTTTGAGATCTAATTTCTTTAACATTCCAGAAAGGAACCCAGCAGCAAAACCATCTCCTGCTCCAACTGTGTCTTGGGGATTTTCCAGTTTATATGCATTTACATATAAACCTCTATCTTTATCTGCTATGTAGCAACCTTCTTCTCCAAGTTTAACCGCTACAACGCTACACCCCATCTTTATAAAGCTGTCGGCAATATCAGTAGGCTTTGTAAATCCAAGGAGCATTTCACCCTCATCTATACCTGGAAAAATCATATCTGATTTTTTAGCAATTTCGAGTAGAACTGGTATTGCCTCTTTTTTTGTCCATAATTTCAATCTAATATTAGGGTCAAAAGAAACTAATACATTATTTGCTTTTGCAACTTCTATTGCCTTGAATAATGTTTTTCTACAGCTTTCAGAAAGTGCAGGTGTAATTCCAGAAATGTGAAGTATCTTTGCATCTTTAATATAAGCCTCATCTAATTCCTCTGCTTTCAAATTACTAGCTGCTGAACCTTTCCTATAGTAATAAACATTAGGATTAGAATGCATAAATCTTTCTTTAAATAATATACCTGTATTTTTACCAGGTTCAAAAATCACTCTGGATACATCTACACCTTCGCCTTGAATTGTGGACTGTATATACCTTCCAAATTCGTCATCTCCAAGTTTCGAGAACCAACCAACTTTATGTCCTAATTTTGCAAGTGCGATTGCAACATTTGATTCCGCACCTGCAATTGATTTATTAAAGTTTTGAACGTATCTTAATGGGCCTGAAGAATCCGGGCCAAATAAAACCATAGACTCTCCAAAAGTAACTACTTCCATAATACAGCCTCCTATATATATTCATAATATAAAGTATGAATATAAATCTATTCCATATATCCACCCTTCATTGCTGCTACTGCACATTTGGTATATATACCTAGTATTCCTTTTGTATATTTCCTTGCTGGCCTTACCCAACTTTTTTTCCTTATTTCTAAAATTTCTTGAATTTCGCTTTTAGTTTTTTCTTGTCCTTTCACTCCTATAATGCTAAGCATGCGGGCAACAATATCAATCCTTATAAGATCGTCTTCCTCTACTAGTGCTATAGGTCCGCCTTCACTTGCCTCAGGTGAAACATGACCAATAGCTGGTCCCCTAGTTGCTCCTGAAAATCTACCATCAGTAATTAAAGCTATAGATTCAACTAACTCAGGATCAGATGCAATGGCTTCTGTTGTATAAAACATTTCTGGCATTCCAGATCCCCTTGGGCCTTCATACCTTATAAAAACTGCATCTCCAGGCTTAATCTCTTTTGTTAATACCGCCTTTATAGCATCTTCCTCACAATTAAATACTCTAGCTTTTAAAGTGACTTTCATTAGCTTTTTAGATATAGCTGAATGTTTTACTACAGCGCCACCTGGTGCTAAATTTCCTTTGAGTATTGCAATTGCTCCCTGAGCTTGTATTGGATTTTCTTTAGTTTTTATAATATCTTCTTTGCTTACGCCTATTGCTCCTAGGTACTTATTACAATTCTCATAATAACCATTTTTCTTTAGGTCATCTAAATTCTCACCTAAGGTCTTTCCTGTTACAGTAATCACATCTAAATGTAAAAACTTCTTTATTTCTTCCATTATTGCTGGAACGCCACCTGCATACCAAAAATATGATCCAGGATAAAATCCACTTGGTCTTATATTTAATATAAATGGAATTTTTTTATGGATTTCATCAAATAATTCAGGATTTATTTCAATTCCAAGTTCGTGTGCTATAGCTGGAATATGGATTAAAGCATTGCTTGAACCGGCTATTGCAGCATGCACCATAATAGCATTTTCAAAAGCTTTTTTAGTCATTATATCAGATGGTTTAATATTCATATCTATTAGCTTAAGAACATGCTCTCCTGCAAGCTTTGCATTAATTTTTAATTGCTCTAATGTAACTGGCACTAATGCAGTTCCAGGCATTGCTATTCCTAATGCTTCTGACATTACTTGCATTGTTGATGCCGTTCCCATAAATGAGCAAGCCCCACAACTCGGACACGCATTATGTTTATAATATGTAAATTTTTCTTCTGTTATTTCTCCTCTTTCATATTGCGCACTATATGTTCCTATTTGTTCTAAAGTAAGCATATCAGGACCAGCATTCATAATTCCACCTGGTACTAAAATGGCTGGCATATCCAGTCTTGCGATAGCCATAAGATGTGCTGGCACTGCCTTATCACAACTTGTAATAAATACACCTGCATCAAAAGGTGTTGCTTGTACATGTATCTCTATCATGTCTGTCATAATTTCTCTAGAAGGAAGTGAATAATTTATTCCATCATGTCCTTGTGATTCTCCATCACATATATCTGTTACAAAATATTTAGCTGGTTTTCCACCTTTGTTAGAAATTCCACTACAAGCTTCCTCGACTAATATATCTAAATGCGCACTTCCTGGATGACTTTGACCGTAACTACTTTCTACAATAATTTGTGGTTTAGAAAGTTCATCCACAGACCAACCTGAACCTAATCTTAACGAATCTATTTCTGGTGCTATTTCTCTTAATTTTTGACTCTTTAACATTTATACTCACCCCATATTTTATTTTATAGTTGTATGACATTAATTTTCATTTGTAACCCTTTAACTACTATATAAAAGTTTATTTAACTGTTTTATCAATTAATATGCTTGTAGTTGTCCTACAACTTATATGTACATATTAATCAGTAAACGGTTTTATGTCAATGCTTTTTTATATTAAATAATTGCATTTATATATTTACCTGTTTATTAAACATAAAAATGCCCTATATAACAGACAATTTTTTATCGTCTGTTATATAGGGCAACTGTTATATTAACAATTATTTTATTAATATCTATTTATTCACGTCTCTAATTGTTCGTTCTATATGTCTTTTGGCAAATAACTTTGCAAGCTGCGAATCTCTATTTTTTATAGCCTCTAATATGAGCTTATGTTCGCTAAGCCCTCCAGAAGGTCCTAAATTATTGTACAACAACTTTTGATGGGCCCTTAGAAGATTCTTTAATATTCCGTTTACTTTTATAATCAAAGGGCTATTACTTCCTTCAACAATTTTCATATGAAAGTTTAAATCTTCTTCAGTAAATCTATCAAAATCATCTTGATATTTAATCATATTGTTATAACATTCCTCAATTTCATTTATTAAATTATCGCTACATCTCTCAGCGCAAAGCCCTGATGCTTCTGACTCTATGATTAATCTAAACTCCAATATATCATTATAGTTATCTTGGCCTAGGGTAATCATAGGTATTAGACTATTCAAATAAACAGATGGCTTTAAATCATTGACAAAAGTACCTCCACCTTGCCTTTTACTAACAATATTAACCGCAGACATTTTTTCTATAGCTTCTCTAACAGAAACCCGACTTACTTGTAACTCCTGCGCAAGTTTAAGCTCTGACATAATTTTCATTCCTGGTTTATATTCACCTCTAATAATTTTTTCTTGTATTACATTAAAAACTTTATCACTAGTTCTTGTATCCTTCATCTCATAATTCTCCTATATACACTTAATTTTAATTTGTTTATATCACTATCTAATATATTCATTACTTAATTTTATCTTACATTAATAGTATTATATCATGTGTTATCTATATAAATACTAAACAAATAATAATAAATCTAGGAGATTTAGACTTGTTTTAATACACTACCAATTTTTATATACAAGCTTAGAATCTTTTAATTTAATTTTTATCTTAAGTTTTTTAATTACCCTACGCACTCGTGGACGGTTGTAACGTTGTATTGTAATCGGATATATATTAAAAAATATATTGAAAAATGTTAACCATAATATATTCTTATATGAATACGTCATACAAACATATACAGAAATAATAAAAATTATAATAGCTATAATAGTGTGTCCAAATTCAGAGGTTCTTGTTCTATACTCATAATATTCTAATGAATTCAGTGATTGCCTAATAGGGTTTTCTTTTTTTCTACTTCTCTCCCAACCGCTTACTACTAATAATTTTCTAAAAAAATGAACACCAATGTACTTGTATATTCTTCCTTCCCTTTCAATAGGAAAGCTATTAAAATAAGATGACTTCAGTTCTGGTTTTAATAACGTCTCTACTATGGACATCCAAATCATTAATAAAAAATTAAGTAGAATACTATATACTAATGACTTCATACTAATAGATGGGACTAGAATAAGCAAAACTACACTACACGTTGTTATCAATACAATAATCCATTTTATAAATGTATTTTTATTTACTTTGATCATATTATATTAGACACCTTTCTTTATATTTCTTCTCTTTTATTAATACTTTCCTCTTTAAGTGATGCCAAAATATCCTGAGGTTCAATTTTTGTTATCTCCCAATAATAAATACTACATACATCCATGATTTGATTTATTATGTCAACATATTCACTTTTCTGTGCACCATAGTCTAACATAAGTATTCCCTCTCGCCCTCCACTGCAAGCAATTTCTATCTCAACCTTATTATTATCAATAAATTTTATAAAGATCACTGACATAATATATGATGAAATTCTTTTATAATAACGTTCTCTCATAAGCACTACTATATTTCCATCACTGTTCATATATGGTTTATCTCTATAAAAATCATCTTGATGATTATATAAAATGTTACTTATTTTTCTGATGTTTTTACCTTCTACAACTAAATTAGCTATCTTCATATTTTCCTCCATATAATCTATATTCTTTTACCATTGTAGCATTATTTTACTAATCATTATCTACCCATAATATTCTACCAAAATATTTCTTTCTAATAACTTTTATAAGATATAAATTATAAAACCACATAAAAATAACCATCTAAATTTAATAGCATGGTTATTTTTGTGATTTAATTTTCAAATTTTTCTAGTAACTTAAAATTCTAATACTCTGAAATATTCAAATTATATTTTTTAGCCAATCGAAGAAGTTCTTTTTCATCTGGACTATTTTTCGTTAGAATTAAAGACATAACTTTAGAATTATCTACCTTTTTTAATAAATCTTTTCTTAATTTTTCATAATTCATATTTTTCACCCTCCTACTTATTCTTTTCCATAGTTTTCATCTTCTATAGTATTAATAAAACCTCGAGTAAAATAAACATTTTTATTCTTGTGTCACTTATATTCTTGTGTCACTTACTTGTGTCACTTATATACATTCTATATTAACTTACATATTTCCTCTATTTAATAGCTGTAAACTAACTAATGAAATGTTTTTAGTTAAAAAACAATAAAAAAATATCGAATAAACAGTTATATTAAACTGTCTATTCGATATTAATAATATTATAAATATGTTACCTCTAATGGATTTCTGTCCACTAACTTCTTATAAGTATACTTAGGATATCCAACCATAACAGCAGCTGTTATGGTTTTTCCTTCTGGTATATTAAATAATTTAAGCATTGGTGAACCCTTCATACCTGCACAATATTCAAAATAACCAGCCCAACAAGTTCCAATACCTAGTGAAGGAGCAAATAATTCTAGGTAAGTCAAAGAAGAAATAGAGTTAGCCCTGCCGTTTGAAAAACCTTTATCAGCCATAGTCATAATTAAATTTGGTGCACCACGCAAAATTCCATCAACTCCGTCTTCCCTGTACAATCTGATTAATCCTTTTAATCCCTCTTTTAGTGGAGATTTCTCAATCATTCGGATAGTAAGTAGAACAGCTTTTTCTACTAATTTTCTGTCCTCAATAACAAGAAAAGATATACCTTGACTATTACTTCCAGTAGGAGCCAACCTTGCAATATCAACCAATTTAGTTAATTTTTCTCTTGATACAGATTCATCTTTATAACTTCTTATAGAACGACGTGACCTTAAAAAATGCTCAGCCTGCTCTGCATTTAATTTAGGAAAATCTTTTGCAT
>NZ_CALEVF010000127.1 GCF_937920395.1 uncultured Clostridium sp.
TGTATGTATCATACATTTACGAAGATAAACCTCTATAAAAATTGTCTCATCAACATATATTTTTACATTGACACCCCTTTTAACTTCAATTACTATGTATTTTTTTACTTTGTTCTTTGCATTTTCTTTTTCGATATGTGATTTAAAATGTTTTGTCATATTCACTACATCAGCCATATTGTATGGTTTTAGAATATAATCATAGCAATGCACTTCTTTAAATGCCTTTATTAAATATTCAGCATGTGTCGTTAAAAAAATAATAAAACTAAACTCATACTTAGGTATCTTCCTAATCTCTATTGCAAAGTCTACTCCAGATGAGCTACTTAAGCATATATCCACAAAAAAAACATCTATACTGTATAGGCTTGTAATTTCTAAAGCCTTATCTTTATCAAAAGACTCATATATATTTATACCTTTATCTATTTGCTGTAGCATTTTCTTTAAACTTTTTCTCTGAAGCAAATCATCCTCTACTATCAACACATTCATTTGTATCCCCTTTAATTATGGTGCCACCCACGTGGCAAGTGACAAGTTAAAAATTTATACTCCCCCACAGTCTTTATTTTGTTATATTTTATTTTTTATAATTGTAACAATGTCATTATATCATAAACTTTTACTAAATTAGATATATTTTGTAACATTATAAGTTCATATTAAAATGACTAAAATCTAAGAGTACAAAACCTCTTCGATTTTAGCCATTCATTTATCAATCTCTTTAAAACTTAATTTGTGGAATACTTTTTTCATCCTCATCTACATTGAAAAACGACTCTTCCTTAAAACTACACAGCTTTGCAACAATGCTCGAAGGAAACATTTGAACAGTATTGTTATATTCCATAACTACGTCATTGTAGAATTGTCTTGCATAACTAATTTTATCTTCTGTTTTTGACAATTCATCTTGAAGTTCAAGATAATTAATATTTGACTTAAGCTCGGGGTAATCCTCAGCTACTGCAAACAATTTCCCAAGTACTGTTGTTAATTCACCATTTGCCTTCATCATATCCTCTGGAGTGCTTGAGGAAAGATATTTTGTCCTAGCTGATGTTACGCCCTCAAAAGTACTACGCTCATGGCTTGAATAACCTTTCACAATTTCAACTAGGTTTGGAATAAGATCAAACCTTCTTTTTAATTGTACATCTATTTGCCCCCAAGAATTTTTAACCTTATTTCTATTACCTACAAGGCTATTATATAAAAAAACTATTATTAGTAATATTACAGCTACTATAATTACAAGAACTAACATTAGTACACCTCCTTATTTTTATCATTAAAATGCACCACCTCCACCACCACCGCCAGAGCCTCCGGAGCTACCGCCACTAAATCCCCCTCCTCCACCAGAGGATGATGAATTACTAGAACTTGAATTGCTTTGTGCTCTAGAAACCGATTTATTTACAGTATGCATAGTATTATTAAACATTGTCTCAAACCCAACAAAGTAATCATAATTTGTTCCATACATATAAGTAAGCTGGTTATTATTTAGGTCTTCATTTTTAAAGATTATTGGTAGCTGCTTAATAACTTCCTTTGCAACTCCAAGTGAAATAGCATAAACAAGGTAGTGCTCCCACAATACAATAGCCGGAATTTCAGCCTTATCTAACCTACTAAAATCTTTTAAAAAGTTTTTAAATGCTTTCCACTTTGCATGCTGCTGACTACCAAAGTCTGATCTTTTTTTCATTCTTATAGACAAAACAATTAATATAATACCCTGAAATAACATTATTGAATAATAAATTGACATAAGCGTAGATGCCTCATATACCATTTCAGTTATTATATAATAAATTCCTAATAAAATGCCTAATATCCTCATTTTTATAGGTGTTTTATGAAAAAATACATATTTATCAGCATCTTCTTTTACAAGTTTTACCCACTTATTATAATCCTCCTTAAATTGAAGAGCTGTACTGTTTCCTTTAACATACTTTTCTATATCGTCAAGGCTAATACATCCTCCATATCCTACTTTATATATAAACCAACTTATTAAAAATTTCTCATGTTTTTTCAAAGGAACAGTTGGTATTTTTTCAATTAATTTAAATTTATACTTAATTATATTTTTGCTCATAAACTTATTTTTTTGGATAGATTCATTCTTCTCAATGGAAAATTGTTTTTTTCTAACCAGGTCCATAAGTGTGGCCATAATATCCCTTGTATGTACTTTGCCAAAGTACATTAATACACTCATTTCAGCAGGTGTGTATTCTCCTGGAAGCTCTCTGAAGTATTTACCATAAAAGTTATGTTTAGGTTCTTTATCATACTTAAAATATAGAAAAACGATTGCTAAAACTCCTAATACCACATAAAAGATCATCCATGGTTTGGCATCAGAACTCCTTTGTATTCGGTCAAGCTCTTCCCGCTTTTGATTCTCAATCTCAACCTTTTGATTCTCAATTTGTTGCTTCTTAGAAAGTTGTTCTTCTATTCTTTCTTGCTCTCTTGCCTCATTAGCCGCACTTGCAAGTTTACCCTCATTTGCCATTATTCCAGGTAATGCATTTTCATTTACTATTTTACTTGAATTTGGGACAAGTTTTACAGGAAATACAACCAAAGTTTCTACAAATTCACCTGGTGAAACTGACGGCACCTTAAATTCCACATTTCTATTATCCAATATAGTAGAATCACCTGTTAAAGGCCCATGGGCAAAAATTTTTAACTGCTCCTTTGTAGCTCCTGATGGGAGTGTTATTTTTATTTTTATGTTATCTATAGGTATTTCCCATTTTGTGTCAATTGTTTTTCTGTTAAATGAGGCTATGTCCTTATACTTTGTAACAGCATCAATTAATTTATATTTTATAACAAAAGTTTTTTCCTGATCCTGTGAAGCTTCAAAAATCTTAAAGTGTCCAAAATTTTCATTCTGGACAAAATTATAGGTACCCGAATTACCCTTCTCATCTAATGAATTGTCTGAATTTAGATTAAGTTCTTGTAAACTGGTATCTTTAATTACATAAACTTTTTTATTTTTTAAACCTTTCGTACCTGAAAAATCTACATCTCTAAGCACACCATTAAACTCACCGTCAAAATTATATGTAAGTCTCTCTTCATAATCAGCAGAACCATCCTTATTTATTATTATATTAATATTATACCCGGACATATTATAGCTTTTACTCCCCTGCGCATTAACGGGTTGCATGCAAACAAAAGAAATAATAAGATTAACAACCAGAAATATTTCAGAAAAAATTAAAATAGCACGTTTTTTGATAATAACACCTTCTTATAGACCTATTATATCCAATAGTTCAATAATTTTCACTATATTTCATATAATTCTATTGGCAAATCATCTGGGTCACTAAAAAAAGTAAATCTTTTCCCCGTAATCTCATCAATTCTAATATTCTCAGTAATAACATTCTTATCATTTAGTTCTGCTATTGCTACATCTATATTATCCACCTCGAAAGCAAGATGCCTAAGGCCTCTTGCTTCAGGATAACTCGGCCTAATCGTTGCTTTAGGAAAAGAGAATAATTCTATTTGATAATTTCCTCCAACGGATAAGTCCAACTTATATGACTCTCTTTCTTTTCTATATACCTCTTTAATTATTTTTAATCCTAAAATATTAACATAGAAATTTTTAGACCTTTCATAATTTGAACAAATAATAGCTATATGATGAATTTTATTTAATTTCATTATTATGCCTCCTTGGTTTATATGATATTTTTTCTAATTGTATTAGTTATTGTGTATTCTTTCAATACATTTATTTACATTTTTCTATTTTGTGGTGCTAAGATTGGTGGAATATTAGGTAGTGCAGGTTACTAAATTCAACCAACTAACAACTAGGGGGTACTCCATTACCTGAGTATCCCCATTTGTTAAGAACTAAAGGTTAATTAAATAAAAAACTAGAATAGCTCTTCTAAATCAGTTACAATTTTATCTGCTAGTCCTAATGAAATAATTTCATCAGACGTTAGCCACCAATCTTTTCTATAATTCTTGGTGTAGAGTTTATCTGTAATATTTGTATTTGCAACAATAAACTCTTTAACTCTTTTTTCTTGTCTTTGAGTAAATTCGAAGTTATCTAAAACTTTATCAGTATTACCCATAGCCCCTGTACTACCAGAATGTATTAGGGCTGTTGTATCTTGAAACACGTATCTATGGCCTTTTGAACCAGCAAGTAACATTAACCCACCTGAACTATAAGTTTTACCGAGGCCTATAGTATACACTGGTGTTTTGGAAAGTTGAAGCACATTTATAAAATTAAGTACTGCTGGTAACTCCCCACCATTAGAATTTATAAAAATTTTAATAGGGGTTCTTTCCTCGGTGGCTTTACCTTTGTCTTGTTTATTCCACTTTATAACCATTAGTGAAAAATCAACCAAACTATCATCAATGTCAAAATTCCAAAAGATCTCTCGATTTCTAGTTCTCTCATAATAATCTAAGGTTTCTGGGTCTGGTAGATTCATTTTTGTTAATTCCTTAACCTCATCCTCAAAAAATATATCCCAGTTCTTATTAACGCTCATAATTCACCCTACTTCCTTTATATTATTATTTAATCGTATATTATATTATATGTATGCGGATATCCTTTTCCACATTCAAACTCATATAAATATATTTTATTTTTATTTGCTTTTATATTTCTATATCCTTCCAGTTAACATTAAAACTAGTTTTCCAGAGAATTATATTAACTATTATAAGCACTAAAATATAAACACAAATAAGTATTATATTACTTCTAATAAATATATGAATTAAAACAAATACACCAAGTAACAAACTAGTTATTATCGATGGTTTTATAAGTTTCCCACTATCTGATGTGGCAAACTTTACACTGAACGGCATTGCCTTATTTGATAATTTAAAATACACTAAAGATAATATTAAAAGAACTAAAAACATAACTATTAAATCAATAACTATTGATGGACCTTTAATTATTAAAAACACCATAGCATCTAACAAATAGAGTGGTATTATAAGTTTAAATAGAGTTCCTTTTACTGCACCTTTTAATATTACTCCTGGATTTTCTATTGGTAATACCTTGTATATAAAGGCTCCCTTAAAGCTATCACTATTATTTATAAATGCTGTACAAAAACATAATAAGAATATACTTATATACATAAATAATTGAATTTTTCCACCAAAGCCAGTTTGAATATTATCAGTAAAAGTTTTTCCATTACTATCCATAAAAACAAATAAAAGTGGCATAAATACTGCCATTGCAAGTGTTGGATACACCTTAAGCTTTAGATTTCGTTCTGTAGCTATCATATTTTGTGTGAATATAAACATACTCTTTTCTACTTTATCCTTGCAAACAAGTGACGCTATAAATTCTTTTCTATTTTCACTCCTTCTGCTTACAGTTCCTCCTTTCGAATTTAATTTTTGAAGGTTCTTTTCAAAATATGGTACTACCTTTTTTAAATAAAGCATAATTAAAACAATTGGTCCAAGTACTGCATGTACTAATAAATACATTAACATAGGTTGTTTATTACCATCTATCAATATTCCAAATGGTGCTGCAAACCACATTGATGGTAATAATAGATGCCAAAGCTTAGGTATATATTCACTATTCATATTTGAAGCATCAAAAACTCTAGCAACTAGTTGATATCCAAATGCAAATACAAAAGCTAATAATATTTGAAAATAGTTTATTATATCTTTTAGTTTTTCTCCATCAAAAAACTTTAAAACCAAGGTATATAAAAGAGATGTTAAAGTTATAACTATTAAAACTAACAGGATAGTTTCTATAGAAAATATTAAGAAAAATAAAATTCCATATTTTACAGTGCCAATAACTAGTGGTATTAAGTTTAATGACATAGAAAAACCTGCTAAATATATACATATGTGAGTAGTTTTTGCGGCATTAAATGTCTTATTATCTATAGGCTTTGGTAATAATATACTTTTCTCGACTACATCTAATAATACTGCAGAAAAATCAGAAATCATGAGTGAAATCATCATAAATAGATTTATGCCTATTACAATATTTGTAGCTTTCATAGCTGGCATATTACTATTCATTATTAGACCAATAAAAATACTCATAAAAAAATTAAACATAAGCAAACTTATATAATTGTTTTTATCGTGACTTTCATCAATCTTTTTATTTTTTCCCATGATATTGCTTACCCGTCTACCGTCCATTGTTAATTTTATCTGTAGAATCATTCTCATAATTTTATAGTTAACTTCTAATTTTACATATATAAATTGGAATTTATCTAGTACCCTAAGTACAAAGAAATCTTTCATATCTACACCTCTTCAACCAAAGAAACAAATTTTTCAGCAATCTGTGTATGTTCATTAAAACCTGTTAACTGATTAAATATTTCTTCAAGTGAACCCTCCTTTTGATTATTCTTAAGCTGCTCGAAACTTCCATCAGCAACTATTCGGCCATCCTTTAGGAGTATTATTCTATCACTTACCTTCTCTACAACATCCATTATATGTGAGGAATAAAATATTGTTTTCCCTTTCTTTGCAAGTGTTTTCATAACCTCTTTAAACACCATAACACTATTAGCATCCAATCCACTTAACGGCTCATCAAAAAATAATATATCAGGATTATGAATTAAACTGCATATTATAAGTAACTTTTGCTTCATGCCTTTTGAATATGAGGATATTCTAGCATTTATAACATTGTCCATTCCAAATAATCTCATTAACTCTTCAGATCTCTTTATGAGTTTTTTCTCCTCTAAGCCATATATTCCGCCTAAAAAGCTTATATACTCATAAGCAGTTAAATTTTCATATATGTCTGCAAGTTCAGGTACATAACCTATTTTCTTTTTATACTCTATACTTCCATTGCTTATATCTTGTCCAAGTATTTCAACAGTTCCGAAGTATCCTTCTAATATACCTAACATTATTTTAATAGTAGTACTTTTACCAGCTCCATTAGTCCCTATATACCCTATAATCTGACCGCGGGGGATCTCCAGATTTATACCATTAAGCACCAAATTATTATCATAACTCATTTGTAAATCTTTTATTGATATTATACTTTCTAAATTTCCCATCATTTCCACTCCTTAAAGTATTTTATCTGTTTATGTGATTTATTATACTACATAATTTGGTAACTTGAATATGTTTATATATTTGTTATAGACTACATAAATTTAATTTATTAACTTTTTATAATATATCGATTATGTTACAATTATAGGTGGATTATATGGTTGAAAACGTTTTATATTAATGTCAAATAAAATAGAAAGGATGGATATCTATGAATATAATTTTCGAAGAATCTACAAAATCTTTTCACTTGCAAACTGGAAAGACAAGCTATATTATGCAAATATGCAAGGGCGGTTATCTAGCTCATCTTTACTGGGGAAAACATATAAGAAAAGCAGTTTACAATGAGCTTTTATCATATAAAACAAGAGACTCTTTTTCTCCTAACCCTGTTACTGGAGATAATTGTTTATCCCTGGATACATTACCACAAGAATATCCTGCCTATGGAAATACTGATTTTCGTGTGCCGGCTTATGAGGTTCAACTTGAAAATGGAACTACAATAACGGACCTTAAATTCGAATCGTATAATATATTAAAAGGAAAAGCTGTATTAAATGGACTACCATCTACTTATGTAGAAAGTGAAAATGAGGCTTTGACCTTAGAAATAGTAATGTTTGATTCTTTAATTGGTCTTAAGGTTATCTTATCTTATAGTGTTTTTGATGAACATGACGTTATAACAAGAAGCGTTAGGTTTATAAATGAAGGGGCTACCACTTTAAAACTTCTACGTGCTTTGAGTATGAGTATAGATTTCAATAAAGATGGATATGATTTCATGCAGCTTTCAGGCTCCTGGGCAAGAGAACGTCATATTGAAAGAGCTCCCCTTAATAGTGGTAACAAATCTATAGAAAGTAGAAGAGGTGCCAGCGGTCATCAGCAAAATCCTTTTATTGCGCTACTTAGCCATGATGCCACTGAAGATTATGGTGATGTATATGGTTTTAGCTTAGTTTATAGTGGTAATTTTTTAGCTCAGGCGGAGATTGACCAATATAACACCACTAGGGTCTCTATGGGAATTAATCCTTTTGGATTTTCATGGTTACTAGAACCCCATGATACTTTTCAAACCCCAGAAGTTGTAATGGTTTATTCCGCAGATGGTATTGGTAAAATGTCTAGGACTTACCATAAGCTTTATAGAACTCGGTTATGTAGAGGCAAATTTAGAGATTCAGTAAGACCAGTGCTTATTAATAATTGGGAGGCTACATATTTTGATTTTAATGCTGATAAAATAGAGGCTATTGCAAGTGTAGGTAACGACTTAGGGATTGAACTTTTTGTACTCGATGATGGATGGTTTGGAAAGAGAGATGATGACAAAAGCTCCTTAGGTGATTGGGTAGTTGATAAAAACAAATTACCTAAGGGACTTAACAACCTTGCAAAACGCATAAATAATCTTGGTATGCAATTTGGATTATGGTTTGAACCTGAAATGATATCACCTGATAGTAATTTGTATAGATTGCATCCTGATTGGTGTTTACATGTGCCTAATAGAACTAGGTCTGAGGCTAGAACACAATTAGTTCTTGATTTATCAAGAA
>NZ_CALEVF010000128.1 GCF_937920395.1 uncultured Clostridium sp.
AAATCTTAAAAGTTATCCACAGTTTTTATTTTTGAATTCTGCAAGCCCCTAAAAATATATCATTCATTAATTTTACTTTTTCTATTAAAAACCTTTTTATTAATTTTTTTCTTCTATCACTTATCAACTCTTCTGAATAATTAAACATAATTTTATCTAATGATACTTCTGTTATCTTCTTATCAATAACCTTTATTAAATCCATGACACACTCGCTATGATTCGATTTTATATATTTAAGCATCTCAATATGCGTTGGCTCTTTCTTAATTTTCTTATCCACTCTAATTCTAGACTTTGATTTACTATTAACTACAGAATTAAATCTAACTTTATCATTTCCTAAATAAAAATCTATGTTTTTCTCTTCAAAGTAACAACATAAAGAAGACCCATTGTCATATATCGGGCAAATTCTAATACCATTATCACTTTCAAGAACAGCCCAATTATTTTGATGTCTATCTGTGTTACCAATCAAGAAATCAAAAATTGATATTCTAAAGAAATCGTTACTTAAATTGTATTCAGCAAGTGACTTTAATATCATCTCTATTGAGTAATATTCTTTATTCTCATTATCATACATAGTATATGAATCATAACTTGGATAATTCTTATTAATCAAGTAAATTCCTTCTATTAATATTTCTGTTTCATCATTTATAAGATAACTCATAGACCCTATTCTTGATTTGTATCTTCCTATTTCTATTTTAGCACATTTTAAACCTAATAATCCAGCCAAATCAGAAGCTAATTTTTCTGATACATGTTCAGTAGTTCTATCTGATTTAGTATACTTAAACAAACCTATTTCTTTGGTTTCATGATTTGTTAACCAGATCTTTTCACTTCTACCACTACCCTCAGAAAATCCATCATAAATATCCCACTGACTATAATCTACTACCATACTTAATCCTCTCAATAACATCCTTAGTATATTTTTAAAATTCAATACATTTCCTACAATTATATAATATTCAAAACATAATTCTATGTCTAAGCTATAATTAAAAGTAATGCTAAAACTATACCACTAGCATCTATGTTTTACAACAGCAAACCTCATCTATCATAATAGAATATTTATTGTAATTCTTAACCGATTACTACCTTTGTAGATATAACTTATCTGTTCATTCCCTTTTTCATTTTTCTCATTAAATATATATGCCGCTATAGATTTTTTACAGGATTTTTTTAAAAAAACATTTTATAATGCATAATTACTTTCAGAATTCTAAAGTTAGATATTAAATTGACTTTTCTGCTGCTACAATTTGATATTCCTTCACATTTTTCTAAATTTATATTACCCTTTTTGAAACATTATTTAATAAATTTTCTATAGCGCCAATATAATGACTTACTATCCTATTTTTAATTTCTTCATAATACTGCTCATCACAAATATATGTTGTAGCATTTCGAGATAATATAATGTCATTCCAAATTTCTATATCTTTAATTAAACCTTCTTTCAATGCTTACCTATAACACCCTCATCTAGATATATACACATTTATTGAAACTGTATTAGAAACATCGTTAAATATATCTAGCGACTGAACCTGAAATTTATATGTTTTTCCAACTGTTAAATTAGTTATTGTAATAAAGTTGTTAATGTTTGTTGAAATCCAAATGCCATCTTTATAAACATTGTAACCTTTTAGATCTATCTCAGTGTTCCTATTCCAACTTAAATTCACTGTTCCTTTCGAGGCATTGAATCCATTCAAGTTTATTAGTTTAGCAGGCGGCATTATTAAATCAAGTGAGGGACACCAATTTTGATCCATGTTTGTATATCCACCAATAATTGCCGATTGCGTAAATTGCCAAATATTCCATCCACTCCACCCACCAAAATTCATAGGGGTATCATCACTAAATTTCAGATAATTACTAAATTCATAAAATTCAGCATTCCAAAGAGGTAAATTCTTTAGTGTATTAATTTCAGTTGTAACTTGCCACTCACTCCAAAAAGATCTATTTGTATATATCATTATAGTTCTTCCTGTGTATAACTTAAAATGGTCACAAAATACTTTAGCCCAATCGACTATTTGTTTTCCCGTAAGCCCGATATTAGTTTGGTCAAGAGGAGGCTCTATATCTAAAACAGGAAGTAGATCTCCATAACCTATAATACCAACATTATTCATAATGCTAAATATATGGTCAGCATATTTTTCAGCTTCAACATTTGCTCTATCTAAATAGTAATCTAAATTAGACCAGTATGGAATATAATAGAATCCTACTTTAAGCCCAACAGATTTTATTCCTAAAGTATGTTTTTGTGCCATAAAATCAGGTGTGTAGCCATTATTTAATACACTACCACCTGCCCTAACGTAAACAAATTTCACTTCATCATTTTTAATTTTATTCCAATTTAATTCTGGCGTATAAAAAGAAACATCCGTACCTTTTAAGTAACCAGAATATTGGTTAGCTTTTGACCAATAGACGATACCTATCGATGTTGTAATGCTAACTTTTACGCTATTACTGTAACCAGAAAAAACTTTGTCTGCCGTGTAAGATGTTACCTTATACTCGTAAGTTTGACCAATTTTAATACTAGTATCTACAAAAACTCGATTTAGCGTAGATCCTATAGGAATATTATTTCTCAAAATGTAATATCCACTCACTTGTACATTGTCATATGCAGGCTCCCAAAATAGCACTACACTAATTAACGTATTTCTTTGCACCAATAGTGACATTGGAGATCCTGGTGCTGCTCTCTTCTCATTAGGCCTCATCATACGATCTTTTTCCCCCAGTGGCACAAACAAATTCCAATCTTTAAACAGTTGCACAGAGTTTTGAAGTCCATTTGCTTCAATAATACTTTGTGGCGAAATTCCATATTTATTTGCAATTGACCAAACAGTATCACCTGATTTAACTAAATGTACCCCCACCAAATACCCTCCTTATATATACTATTATAAATAGTATATTCATGACTACCCCTATATAGAGACGAGGAAAGCGTTAACTATTTATTATTTATTAATATAATTAAGCTTTATATTCACAATAAAATTTTGTAAGTAAAAGTTCAGATATGCAACTTAGACATATTTACTTGCTATACATTAATATTAGATGGTAATATTAATTTAATTATTAAATAATTTACAATGGATTGGAGGCTTTGTCAATGAATAAATTATTCCCAAATAGAAGGAAAACTATAGGTGTTTTAATTAATTCTTTTGATGGTTTCTATCAATCACCAGTCTGTAAAGGAATAAGAACTGTTGCTTCTGAAAGAAATTTTAATGTACTCTTTTTTTCTGGTGGAGCACTTGAGTCTACAGTACGAGATGAGAGAAAACAAAATGTTATTTATGATTTAGTTAACACCGATAAATTAGATGGATTAATTGTATGTTCAGG
>NZ_CALEVF010000129.1 GCF_937920395.1 uncultured Clostridium sp.
AAATTTTAGATAGATATTTCACTAAAATCTTTTAGAGTTTCGCAATCAGCTAATACTTTTTAAATAGCTAACAATTCTAAATTGCCTTTCCTATACAGTTTATCACTATAAAGCTTTAATCATTATTAATTTTCTGTAAAAGATACTTACTGACAATCAATTGCTTTTTAAAATTTTATATTTCTATACTTGTTCCATGTTTCTTACATTTTGTCGAATTATCTTGTTGTTTCTAGCTTTAATTGTGTTTAAATTAAACTTTTGATAATCCCATTGACTATTTGTGTAATTCGTGGTATTCTTAAAACAAGAAATAAGTCGAACATATTTATAATATGCACACAAATGATAAATCTTATTTCGACATTAATTGCAAATTTAAATACCCCCATAATAAAAGGAAACTATTTATGTCCTATTAGTAAACTATTATCGTATTCATGGATATAAATATTTTATGTAGATGTATTTGTAGCTGTTATAAATAAATTAGGTTTCCTTTATTTATCCCCCCCAATATATAAATAAAATTTAAGTACAAAAAAACTTGAGCAAACGCTCAAGTTTTTTTATTATTCCCAAAATTCACAACTCACTTGACTTACATGAATGTTATTGTTTACTATTTGATAATCATTCCATTCTTTTGGAAATAATCGTCTATATCTTTGCTTTAGAAATCTATCATCTATTAAAAGTACAGTTCCTCTATCTTCTTCTGTTCTAATTACCCTTCCTGCTGCCTGTAGTACTTTATTCATACCAGGGTACATATAGGAATATTCATAACCACAATTGCTTTTATTATTAAAGTATTCTTTAATAATTTCCCGTTCAAAACAAATCATTGGATGCCCTACCCCAATTATTATAACACCAATCAAGGCATCGCCTTTTAAATCAATTCCTTCTGAGAATATACCACCTAAAACTCCAAAACCTAAGATACTGCCTTTCCCGTTGCTATTAAACCCCTTAAGGAAAGCTTCCCTCGCATCTTCATCCATAGCATTAACTTGAATACTAACTTTCACACTTGGGTATAATTTTGAAAACTCACTAAACACGACCTCCATATATTTATATGACGGAAAAAAAACCATATAATTTCCTTTTTTAGCACTTATCACAGAATATATATATTCTACTATTTTGGGGTAACTATTTTCTCTATCATTGTATTTAGTAGAAATATCCCTAGCTATCATTACTTTAAGTTTATTTTTATCAAATGGGGACTTTAGAGTTAAATTGTAATCCTTACTTTGTCCACCCAAAATTTCTTTAAAATATGATAATGGCAATAACGTTGCAGAAAAATAAACTACTGAACGCCCTCTTTTTGAGGCCTCTCTTAAAAGCTTAGATGGATCTAAGCAAAATATTTTTAATACTACATCGTCATCAAAACTTTCTACATAGGTTATATATTTATCATCATATAGTTCAGCTATCCTTATAAAACTAAGCGAAGTAAAATATAACTCTAAAAAGTTATCATATATTTCAGATTTTTCATTTTTAGTAAGCCAAACCTCTAATATTTTAGTAAGTCTCGTAAGAAGATTATATACATCTACAGGTTCTGCATCTTGTTTATAATACCCATCTTCATTACACAATTTTTTCATGTTTAACATAAAAGAATTTAGCTTACTTAAGATCTTGTACATTTGATCATTTTTACCTTTTATATCTTTTTTCAATTGTAGAAACAATTTCTTATGTATTTGAGATGAAAACATTTCTCTTGCCCTATCTACTAGGTTATGAGCTTCATCAACCAATATAGTATAATCACCGTTATTATCAGTAAAGAACCTTTTTAAATACACCCTAGGGTCAAACACATAATTATAATCACATATAACACAATCAGCCCATAATGTTAAATCTAATGAAAATTCAAAAGGACATACTTTATGTTTCTTAGAATACATCTCAATAATCTCTCTACTAAATGTATTTTCATTCTTCAATATATCAAAAATAGCATCATTTACCCTATCAAAATGTCCTTTTGCAAATAAACATTGTTCTGGGTTACATGCACTGCCCTTACTAAAACATAATTTATCCTTTGCAGTTATTGTAATGGTCTTAAACTCAAGGCCTCGCTCTTTCATTTTATAAAATGCATCCTCTGCGACTTGTCTTGTTATAGTTTTTGCAGTTAAGTAAAAAATTTTTGAGGTATGCCCTTCTCCCACAGCCTTAATGCTTGGAAACAATGTAGATATAGTTTTTCCTATTCCAGTTGGCGCTTGCACAAACATTTTTTTACCTTCTACTATTGTTCTATATACAGAAACTGCAAGTTCTCTTTGTCCCTCCCTATAACTATCAAAAGGAAACTTTAAATCTTTTATAGTCGTGTCCCGCTTCTTATTCCATTCACTTGTAATATTGGCCCATACAAAATAAATAGAAATAATTCCATCAAAAAATTCTTTGAGTTTATTAATTGAGAATGCTTTAACAAATCTCTTAATTTTTTCACTATTTATTTCATAATAAGTTAATTGAACATTAATGAGTGTAAGGTTGTTTTGAACTGCATATATATACGCATAACACTTAACTTGAGCCCAATGAAGACTATTGTAGTCTTCTTTTATAAATTCTATATCTTTAGTAACTGTTTTAATTTCATCTACAGTGACTTTTCCATCTTTTATTAGAATACCATCGGCTCGTCCATCAATTACAATAGTAATATCATTATGTATTGTTTTATATTTTAAACTCACCTCAGATAAATATTTTTCGTTAAGCAAGACAGAATATTTTTCACTATTTTCCTTTTGAATCTTTTGATGTGCTTTTGTTCCCTCTACAGCCCTGCTACTTCCCATAAACCGCATATCCAGATCCCCAGCTCTTAGAACAAACTCTACTAAGTTACGCACAGATATTTTTATATCTCTAGTCTTATCCACAGATTATACCTTCTTTATTATTTTAACAACATTTCAAAAGGTAAATCTCCCACTTCTATAAGTATGAGATTTACCTTCTGAATTTGTTAATACATTTTTGCAAAGTCCATCTCCCTTAGAACTATTACAGCTCGTAGGCTATTCGCTCCCAAAGAGATAATTTAACTATTTTTCTGCGTTTCTATTTTTTCTACCAATTCATTTAAATATGTCCAACGTTTCATTAAATATTCAGTCTCTGTTTTAATAGTCTTCTGCTCCTGAACTAGTTTCTCCAAATATTCAAAGTCACTACTACCAGCGTTAATTTTTTTATTAACATCTACAAGTTCTTTTTCCTTCTGCTCAATTGCACCATCTATTTCCTCAAATTCTTTTTTTTCTTTAAATGTAAACTTCAAAATTTTATCGCTCTTAATATCTTTATTATTGTCCATTGCAACTTCTTTATTATCAAGTTCTTTGTCCTGTTTCTTTTCAACTTTTTTTTCTTCCTTATTCTCTTCATTATTATCTTCTAGTACTTGTGGATTTTTTTCTATGTATTCTTGATAATCAGTGTAATTTCCAACAAATTGTATTATTTTCGCATTACCCTCAAAACTGAATATTTTGTCAGATACTCTATCTAAAAAGTATCTATCATGTGATACAGTTATAACAACACCATTAAATCCGTCTAAATAATCTTCAAGGACCGCTAGTGTCTGAATATCAAAATCATTAGTTGGCTCGTCTAAAAATAATACATTTGGAGCTTCCATAAGAATTCTTAATAAATACAATCTTCGTTTTTCTCCACCAGATAAACTAGAGATAAATGAATGTTTCGTGTTTTTATCAAATAAAAATCTTTCGAGCATTTGTGAAGCTGTAATCTTTTCTCCACTACCTGTGGATATATATTCTGCACCTTCTCTTATGTATTCAATGGCACGAAGATTTTCATTCATCTCACCATTTTCTTGATGAAAAAATCCAATTTTAACTGTTTCGCCCCATTCAATTTCTCCTGCATCTTGTTTTAATACTCCACTTAAGATATTCATTAGAGTTGATTTCCCCATTCCATTAGGGCCTATAATACCTACTTTATCACGTCTTGTAAATATATGACTAAAATCTTCAATTAATTTTTTATCACCAAATGATTTATAGATATGTTCTACATTTAAGATTTTTTTACCAAGTCTTGTAGATGCCGAAGATAATTCTAAGTTATCACTTGAAGTGTCTACTTTTCCAGCCTTAAGCTCATCAAAACGATCAATTCTAGCCTTCTGCTTTGTGCTTCTAGCCTTCGCTCCACGTCTTATCCACGCTAATTCCTTTTTAAATAAACTTTCCCTTTTTCTTTCTAATGTATCTACTAAAGCCATTCTCTCAACTTTCTTTTCCAAATATACAGAATAATTACCATCGTAGCTATATAAATTACCCTTGTCCAGTTCAATAATTTTATTCGTTATTCTATCTAAAAAATATCTATCATGGGTAATCATTAGTAGAGCACCCTTTCTTTTATTTAAAAACTTCTCTAACCAATCAATTATTTTATTGTCCATATGATTTGTGGGCTCATCTAAAATCAATAGATCCGATGGAGTAATTAATGCACTACATAATGCCACTCTCTTTCTTTGTCCACCGGAGAGTTCACCTATACGTTGCTTAAAATCAGTTATTCCAAGCTTTGTTAATATGATTTTAGCATCATCTTGTACTTGCCATCCATTACATGCATCCATTTTATCATTTAGCCTCATGAGCGTATTAAGAGTGGATTCACTTTCTGGATTTTCTTGTAATTTCTCTAAAACGACCTCATATTCTCTTATAACTTTCATAACATCCGTATCACTCTTAAAAATCTGCTCAAGTACTGTAGCTTCTGAATCAAACTCAGGATTTTGAGATAAATACTCTATGTTTACTTTGTTTCCCTTTATAATTCTACCAGCATCCGGAACCTCGTAGCCAGCTATTATTTTTAAAAAAGTTGATTTTCCAGTACCATTAACACCTATTAAACCAATTTTATCTCCATCACTTATACCTAGTGACACTTTATCAATGAGTATTCTCTCACTATAACTTTTACTCACTTCTTCGATTGTTAACAAATTCATATATGTACCATCCTTTTCATGGCATAACACCATGCTTTAATTATAACTAAATAAATAGCTAAGGTATAGTGGAAATTTTTTTAAATTATTTCTCTAACCAAAGATATATATTGTTTATGTATTCTTACTGTCTTATCAATAAAAAAATCGCCTTTCGGCGACAGCTTAAACATACTCTTAAATAAGATTTATTTTTTACGCGTAGTTAAAAGAGGATTGTTTATTTTCTTTTGTTTTGCCAAACTAATTTGATATTCTATCAACTTGTTTTGAGAATCAATTATTTTATACTTATAAGATTGGAGCTTAAATTTCATTGCTTTATTTTCTGTTTTAATATCTTTATTTTCTTCAATAGAAGTTTTATTAGTCTCTTTCATAACCTCTAATTGCTGTTGCATATCTATATTTTCCTGTTCTAAGGTTTTTACATATTCAGTTTTTTCTATATTCTTACATTTATTAAGCAATTCTTGATTATAATCTTCCATATGGCTTAACTGTTTTTTTAAATCTTCTAACTGCACTGTCAATTCTTCATCATGCTTATTTAATTCTTCACCCTTAGCTTTCAGTTCTTTGCAGAGTAATTTACTTTTAAACATATCATCGCCTAAATTTAAAGCTGTTAAAATTGCTGCCGAAGATGTACTAAGTTTCTCGTTATTGTCCATTATATTTTTTATTTTTTTATCAACAAAGCTAGCTACCATATGTAAATATTCTTCTCTTTCGTCACCTTTTAAATTATATTCAATACCATTTATTTTTATTGTCACAACGTTCATCTAAAACACCCTCTTAGACAGATTAATTAATCTTATTGTAACACAATATAACTTTTAATAAAACCAATATTTTGAAATTAATCATACAAATCAAACAATTAAT
>NZ_CALEVF010000130.1 GCF_937920395.1 uncultured Clostridium sp.
TTATTTGAATTTAATTCGCAGACTTCACAATCACCACAGTCATTACAAATTTTCTTATTATTAAAGATACAGTTTTTAGACATACAACACCCCGCTACATTTATTTCAAATACTATCATAATAGTCTATTATAACAAATAAGGCATCATTAATCAAATATTTATAAATTTTAATTATCTATAATATATTTATACTCAATTATTAAAAGAATTTTATATAGTTACTGTTTACAATTATAGACTAAAATAGAACATTTGTTTGATGTTTTTACATTTATATGGTATAATTTCAGCATGAATGAGAGGTGTTTACATGTTAACTCCAAAAAAAGATAAACAGAGTGAAATATATAACTTTATAAAAGATCAAGTTCAATTAAAAGGATATCCACCTTCAGTAAGAGAAATATGTGTAGCTGTAGGATTAAAATCCACCTCAACTGTTCATGGTCATTTAGAAAGATTAGAAAAAAAAGGATATATACGTAGAGACCCTGCTAAACCTCGTGCAATAGAATTATTAAAGGATTCTGTTACAAGAAAAGAACTTATAGATATACCTATTATAGGAAAAATTACAGCTGGGGTACCAATCCTTGCGGTTGAGAATGTTGAAGATACATTTACTATACCTTTAAATTTTACCAAAACTAATAATGATTTATTTATGCTTAAGGTTTCGGGTAGTAGCATGATTGAAGCCGGAATATTAGATGGTGATCTTGCTATAATCGAGAAAGTTAATGCGGCTAAAAATGGAGATATAGTTGTAGCACTTATAGATAACGAAGCCACTATTAAAAGATTTTTTAAGGAAAAAGGACATATAAGGCTTCAGCCTGAAAATTCATCAATGTCCCCTATCATATTAGATGATTGTTCAATTTTAGGTATACTTGTCGGCATTTATAGAAAGTACTAATTATCCCTTTAAACTTATGCAAAAGAGACTGTAATGATCTAATCATTACAGTCTCTTTTGATTGATACTAAGTTAACTGAAATAAATATTAATTATAATAATATTTACTCTAAATTTATATAACTTTTGAAAGAGCTATTAATATTCCAATCTTAGCATGATCAAATGTTAATCCACCCTGTAAATATGCTATATAAGGCTCTCTTATTGGAGCATCCGCAGATAATTCTATTGATGACCCTTGAATAAATGCGCCGGCTGCCATTATAACCTTATCTTCATATCCTGGCATATCCCATGGTTCACACTGAGCAAATGAATCAATCGGAGATCCTGATTGTATCCCCTTAATAAAATTAATTAGCATTTCTTTATTTCCAAATTTGATAGCCTGTATTATATCACTTCTTTTATCTGTGTATTTAGGAAGAACATCAAACCCTGCAAGTTCCATAATCCTTGCACAGAAAATAGCACCCTTCAATGCTTCCATAGTTACGTGTGGAGCTAAAAACAATCCTTGAAATAAAGAACGCATTACTCCAAATGTTGAACCACATTCTCCACCTATGCCTGGAATTGTTAGTCTATATGACGCTTGCACTACATATTCTTCTTTACCTGCAATGTAACCACCCGTTGGTGCAATTCCACCACCAATATTTTTTATTAAAGAACCTGCAACTAAATCTGCACCAACATCTGTAG
>NZ_CALEVF010000131.1 GCF_937920395.1 uncultured Clostridium sp.
TTTATTTATTATTATAAATAATAATATATATTGACCGATATTAAAGGGAGAGTAATTAAACAGTTAAGATTGGGTAACTTTGTTAAATGATAATATATATTTTATTAGCTTAATTATTTAACATAATAAAGGAGAGATACTTTATGATAGAATAAATGCGAAGATTTTTACGACAAGATAAGCTTAAGATTGTTATTGATATATTAAGAGGCATTTTAAATGAAATGCACTAAGATAGAAAAAAATAACGGTAGCACTAATGTTTTAGTTATAAAATAATTTACAAAACAATAAATAAATCTGCAAATGACCAGGCTTGTTCATTAATTCTCATTACATTAATGATATAAATATAAATATGAATATATTAGGGAAATGAAGAAGTACATTCTGTAATTGGGCACCTGGAATGTATGGAGTTTATGGTGCAACCCACCCAGTCTGTGTAAGCAGATTGGTTTTTTTTGACCCTTTATTTTGTAGGATTAATATAGGGTTTAGTTATTACTGTTTTATATTTTTACAAAATTTTTAAATTTACATTAAAAATAAAAGGATTATATATTTTTATATATAAAAAAAGTTAGCGTTAAACTATTATTGGGAGGTTTTAAATATGATAGTTAATTTAAATACATCACTTATTGAATTATTTGAAATTGTAAAAGGAAGCTTAAATGTAATAGAAGAAGGTGAAGTATTTATAGTAAAAGACCTTTTTAGGGGTTTTGAATGGAATCGTATATCTAAAGGAAATAGATCAAAATTAGGTTCTATGGTTTTTGCCTTTTCACAGAATGAAGGAAATAAAATCATTATAGACATAGAGAAAACATTACAAAACCAACGAAAATATAGGAAATCATAGAGACAGTAAAAAATGAAAAAATACTGTTAGATATAGCATCTATTTTTATAGATTATATCTAATAGTATTTTTTATTTGTATTTAGTACTACTTTTGAATAGTCAGATCTTATAATTTCAGATATCTAGTCATAAAAATATCTAATTAATGAATGACTAAAATTTATAATAAGTAAATAATGAATGATGTGTATGTTTATTAACTAAATAAGATAGTAGCTAGTAGCTTATCCAGTTAATATATGGTAAAATATATTAAACCATAAATAACCAAATAACAATTAAGTAAATTTAATACATATTTTGTTGAAATAGGTAGTATAAATATACATCATTAATAATGAATATAAAAATCAACATAATTTGTATTAGTATAATAATAATTTTAATATTCACTCTATTCTATAAATTTAAAGGTACTTGTTTTATGATATTAGAACGTATTATGACATAAGGTATATTAAAAATATTGGGGGAGAAATCATGAAAGAATTATTAAAAAGAACATCTGTTGAAAGATTAAATATCTTAGGAATTAATTCTAAGATATCTATTGATGAGAGTACAAAAGAATGCGCCTACTGTATTTATACTAAAATTATTGATGACCAAAGTAATGAAATTAAACAGCTGAATGAATTTATAGCTAAACAGAAGGAACAATTAAAAGCTATAATTACAGGTTTAGGTGACGAAATTGTAATGGTAGATAAACATGGCACATACTTAGGGATAAGTGATACTATAAATAACGAAATCTGTGTGGTAGGTAAGAATTATAAAGAAATATATAACGAAATGGAGGTTTACGATTCTGAGGATAATGTTCTGTCTTTAGAAGAAACCTGTATTGCTAGAGCACTTAAGGGAGAAAAAGTTAAAAACTTAAAACTTAAGTCAGTTAGAAAAGGGAAGATAAAATACTTAGATAACACGGGTATACCTATATTCAACAAAGACAATAAACTTGAATTTGTAATTCGCGTTTCTCACGATATTACTGCTGAAGTAAGGACTAATATCATTATGGAAAAAGCATTGAAATCTCAGGAAGAATTAATTGTTAATATATCTCATGAGCTTAAAACACCATTAAATGTAATATATTCGGCGGCTCAGTTATTTAATACATATTGCGATAGTGGTTCATTAGATAAAAAAAAGGGTTCAATTATTAAATATATAGGATCAATTAAGAAAAATTGCTATAGATTAACTAAGCTTATTAATAATATAGTGGATTCATCGAAAATTGAAGCGGGGTTCTTTAAATTAAAATTATCAAATAATAATATAGTCAAAGTTGTAGAAGATATAGTGATGTCTGTAACTAGCTTTAGTGAAATTAAAGGATTAAATATTATTTTTGATACGGATATAGAAGAAAAAATAATTGCTTGTGATCCTGAAAAGATAGAGAGAATAGTATTAAATCTTTTATCAAATGCTATAAAGTTTTCAAATGAAGGTGATGAAATATTTATAAATATTAAGAATAAGGATGAATTTGTTGAAATATCCATCACTGATAATGGAATTGGACTTGAAAAAAAAGATTTAGATATAATATTTGATAGATTTAAACAAGTAGGAGAATCATTATCAAGAAATGTACAAGGTACAGGAATTGGGTTGAGTTTAGTTAAGTCTATTGTGGAATTACATAATGGTCGTATATATGTCGAGAGTGAAGTTGGGAAAGGTAGCAAGTTTACAGTTATATTTCCTACAAGAATTGTACAACAAGGGAATGTTATGTGTAGTAAGAAAATCTCAAGTAAAAACGAAATCATGCAATTGGAGCTCTCAGATATTACTTTATAATTTAATTAAAAAGAGAGATAGTCTAATTTAAATAGCAACCTCATTAACAATATATATTTTTAAATATATTCTTTTATTTCACATAGTAAAAAGCATACAGCATAATAAGTCTGTAAACAACAAATACCGTGAAATAATAAAGTTTCACAGTATTTGTTGTTTATGAAAATCTAGCCTATAGACTCAAAGTGAAAGTAACTCAATTGATATTGTGTTACATTCAGAATATCAATACGTGCTTAATAAATGAAGAATACAAAGTAAAACAATCTTTAAATATGGTCATAATACAGGAATGATATGTTTACATGTTTTAGAATAATTCCATATCCCCTTACAAAAACGGAAAAAATCCTTATTAAATTTTTCGTCATGATATTGTAGTCACCAACAAATATAATAATCAGCTTAGATTTTCTTTTCAATACAGTACACTCCTCTTTATTATTTATAATCTTCCCCTTTAACACTTACATTTTATTATCAATATATATTAATAATTAGTCACGATTAAATTTCACGTTTCAATATTTATTATTAATTAAAAATAGTTCTTTACAAATATAAATTACTATGATATTATTAACTCATAAACAAAACAACAGAATTTAATTAATTGAAAAAGTGGAAGTAATTCCACAAAGATATCAACCCTCCTTAGATAAAGTAAAATAATCGCTAGTAGAAAGGGGATAGTCCAATATTTCAAATTAAGTTGTTAAAGTTTTTAGAGGTTAGTAAAATTTATAAATAAGAGGTCTTTAGAATATGTGATAAGACAAGAAAAATTTATTTGATTAAAATAAATTACTATACTCTACTTAATTAAAAATTAAATATATAAATATATTAAAAGGAAGTTCTTAAGTGAACTTCCTTTTATCAGTTTCATAATACTCAAACATAGATACATAAAAATATAGTTCGTTATTTATCCTGTACTTGAACTCTGCCTAAATGACTAGCTTCTATGACATCTATATAAAACAAACGAACTTTAACTTTATAGTAGTATAATTAAATAAATATTTTATTGTACAGTTATACCATTTTATTTAAGATACTATTTTAATCAAATACATATAAAATATAAAATATAAAAAAATTGTTAATGATGGGGATAAAAATAATCCACTTTCTAGTAACAGATTTTTATTATTTTATCTGTCTACCTTGAATTGAACCCTAAAAGTTGAACAAATATATTTCTATTGTCATATAATACTTTCTCTCCATTAATAATATAATTATAGTGTAAATAATATTAATATTATTCATTGTATTAAAGTAAGAATGAGGATATAGGATATATATAGGTACATAACAAACGATGTGAACTTAAAATTTCATGACATTATCATTTTGTTTTATTATTCGTTTAATATTGTATCGAGTGGTACAGTTTTACTTCTCCATTCCCAATAGTTAATTCCTCCAGTGATAATCATTCTATCAAACCAGGTTTTAAAATCGCATTTAAAATCTATTATTTCATCACTTGATAGAAACATATAATCTTTACGACCTTCCATTACTCTTTTGCTACTAATTACAATTTGTCCCAAATCACAATATGACCCAATAGGATAAAAGTCTTTACTTATAGGAGCTACGTTGTCAAATATGATTTGCTCTAAACTATTAAGGCCGCAAGCACCCCCATATTCATATGAGAAAAAGTAAGCACCATTGTGTATTAACAAAAATTCTCTGTATTCTTCTGGTATACTCCAACCAGTTTTAGCTATAAACTTGTCTATAGCTTCATCTGTTGTGGGTTCATTAAATGTGCATTGACCTGTATAACAATAACCATTTGTAGATTGAAGAAGTGTTTCATTATTATTGTCCAAACGCTTTTTTAAACCATCAAGAATATTTTTTATTGTATAATCTCGCAATTAGTCCACCTTCTTAATTAAATTTAATCATATTTACAATTATGCAATAATACAAAGTTAATTATACAATAATTATTGCGATTGCCCTATGTGTTAAGATAGTTGTCGTAGAGAGAAATATAGTATACTATACAGTA
>NZ_CALEVF010000132.1 GCF_937920395.1 uncultured Clostridium sp.
ATGCAGGATTCCCACCTGCACTACAGGTACGCACTTCGTGGCGTACCCGGGGGTCATGAACAAATTGTAAACTAATTTGTTCTGCTATTGGCATATTTAAAGTGTAGTGGAAAACAAAAGCTTTTGTGTACACTTATAAGAATAAATAAACTTGTTATTGCAATGCAGTATAGAATGTTGCAAGTATATCAATTTTAATGCAACAAATATTATGTCAGATAATGAAAACAAAACACTGTAAAGAAATTAACTTCTTTACAGTGTTTTGTTTATATTATAATTACATAATATTATTGCAAATGATGTTGATGCATTTAATATTTAAACTTAAAATCATTTATTTCATCTTACGTGTAATGAATCAAATAAACATATACAAAATTATCCTTTATGATAAAATTTCTTTAACAGCTTCTATCCTTCTAATTACTTTCTCTCTATCAGCTACACTCCCTGTTAGAGCTTCAAAAAATCCTTTATCACTGAACAATTTATTATACTTTTTAATTTTATTTTTACCTATTTGAGGATTATCTAAGTCTATGCATGTTGAAATAGATATTGTAAGAGCATCATAAACAGCAGCGTTAAAGTTAGACATTTTCTTATACCCACCATTTTTATAATTATATTTAGCAAATGCATGTTGTCCAAAATTGTTAAAAATGATTTCTGTTACACGCACAAATTTATTCTCTAATTCAAGCAATGATGCCTCGTCAAGCATATTTAGTTTTTCCATTTCTACTGATAAAAATTTTTTAAAACCTTTTTTCAAATTATAATAGTTACCGTTATCTAGTGCGAAAAATCTTAATACAAGTTCACTATCTTGCATTTTTTTAACTTTAGTACTATCTTCTGGATTACATGTATCTATACCAATTAAAGTTCTAAAATTATTACCCTGTGCTAATCTTTTAATTAAATTATTAAAAGGTCCACGATAAATAGCATTTCTTAGTTCCTGAGATTCTAATTGAACGGCTCCAGAATTTAGTCTTTCAAAAATATCATACTTAACTTGTGCATCAAATGTTGAATCAATTCTCAAACACTTAATAGTTCTTTCTTCTAATCTACGCAATAAAAATGGTGGTAAGTCCTTATAATAAGAACCATTTAATTCTTCAAGAACATCCATTCCTATGAGCGAATATTCATTTCCCATATAATTGAAAATAGCGTTCAATCTTTGTTGCCCATCTATAACAGAGTATCTAGCAACTTCATCCTCGATTTCTTCATCTACATCAATATCTTGAGATAAATATATCATTGGAATAGGAATATTAAGAATTAAGCTCTCAATTAATTTCGATGACATTTCATTCGTCCATCTATGTTTTCTTTGATATTCGGGATCTAGTTTTATTATATGTTTATCAATCTTTTTTACCAAGGTTTCTAAGTCATATTCTATATTTTGAGTTTTTACCGTTCTTTCTTTCGCAACCTTTTGTAAAGATGCTAATTTTTCTTTCAGAGTATCAGACATAATTTATCCTCCTTTAATATTCGTACTCAATTTTAATAGTATTATATTATACTATTAAAAAACAATATAATGCTAACTTATGGAGGTTTAATTTATATACATAACGAACATGACCTAATCCCTGAGTTTTATTTGTTTGCAAGCAAGTTCCCCTTCGCCTCACAAATCCCCCCGGGGGGCATGAACAATTTGTGATAACAAATTGTTTAGATAAGATATCCATATGAACAAATTAAATTTACTTAATAAAATCAGAAACAACTTCTACTTTGAGTATTTTAACATTTATTGTCTTTACTAAAAAAATTTTAGTTATGATTTATACCCAAACTTCATAAGATATTATGAAAGCAATAAAAAGGGCGATAAAATGAATTATAATCCTATTTTTAATCCCATTTCTTTAAACAAATGTGTAGAAAAATATGTTATGAACTTAATACCTAAAATTGATGATAAACTATTATTAATAAAACAATGGAATTCAGGAATTGAAGATAAAAGCATTTTCTCTTTTACAGAAAAAGAGCTTCAAGGAACATTTTTAAATAATTTTTTCGATAAAATTTTAGGTTATAATAGTCTCCCCTTCAATGAAGAATTTAATTTAATAGCAGAGCAATCAACTAAATTTGATGCTAGCAAGCCAGATGCAAGCCTTGGATATTTTAGTATTAATGAAAGGGATGTTAGAGTTGTTGTAGAACTTAAAGATGCTGATCATAATCTAGATATAAAACAAAAAAGAACAAATGATAACAGAACACCTGTAGAGCAAGCTTTTGGATATGCACCTAAATATGGCAGCAGTTGTAAATGGGTTATAGTATCTAATTTTTTAGAAATCCGTCTATATCTTGCTTCAAATATGCTATCCTACGAGAAATTCGATATAAAGTCACTGGCTAACCCTAATGAATTTATCAAATTTTGCTATATTTTGAGTAAAGATAATCTTCTTAACAAAACATCAGACTCTGTAATAGATCAACTATATATAATGAATACTGAAGAAGAACAAAAGATAACAAAAGAGTTTTATAAAAGCTTTAAGAATATTAGAACAAATTTAATCAAAGATATTCTCCAAAAAAATATTAACATTGCTCCTAATCTTGCAATAGAAAAAGCTCAGAAACTATTAGATAGAATAATATTTATTTGCTTTTGCAAGGATTCTCCTGATAAATTGTTACCGCATAATATTTTAAAAAAAGCTTTTAGCCCCTTTTTAAATTCTCTTTGGGCAAACCTAAAGTTATTATTTAAGGCAGTTGATCTAGGTAATTCCAATTTAGATATACATAAGTTTAATGGTGGACTCTTTAAGGAAGATCCTGAACTTGATAATCTTTACATTTCTGATTCTGCTTTAGGCATGCTTTCAGAAATAATAAATTTCAATTATTCAACTGAACTAAATATTAATATTCTTGGTCGAATTTTTGAGCAAGGAATATCTGACATTGAGGATTTGAAGGCACTCTACAGTAATAATATTAATAAACCAACAATAACCATGCGAAAACACGAGGCCATATACTATACCCCTGAGTATATAACAAGCTATATGGTACATCAAGCTATCGGAAAGTGGCTTGATGATAGTAAGCTTGATCTTGGATATTATGATCTTCCTACTTTATCAGATTTGGACAAATCCAAAGCTCTTAATTTACTTAATAAAAAATATAAGTATCACAAAAAAGAAACTGAGAATGATATTATAGTGAAAAGATATAAGAAACACTTAGACTATTGGGAGAATTATAGGCGTTCATTACTAAATATTAGAGTAATAGACATAAGCTGCGGAAGTGGTGCCTTCCTAAATCAAGCATTTTTATATCTTCTTAATGAAGCAGTAAAGGTTAATGCTGAAATAAATAGCCTTAATAATGGCCAAGAAAAATACTTTAATATAGGAAGTGATATTTACCAAGAATTAGATAAAAACATATTGCAGAACAACATTTTTGGTATAGACTTAAATAAAGAAAGCATTGAAATTACAAGACTATCCTTATGGTTATCAACAGCTAACAAGCAAAAGCCACTTGCAACTTTAAATGACAATATAATCTGCAGGGATTCTATCATGTTTGATTACAATGACCCTTCCGAATCAAATTTTTCTTGGAATTCCAAGTTCAGTGATGTTATGAGTAAAGGCGGGTTTGACATAGTGTTAGGTAATCCTCCATACATTGCTTCAGGAGAAATGACTAAAAGCATGCCACAAGTAAGAGATTTCTGTAGAAAACATTATAGTTCAGCAAAAGGTAATTGGGATATGTATATTCCATTTATTGAGAAAGGCTTAAAAGTATTAAAAACTAATGGTGTTATGTGTTATATCGTCCCTAATAAATTTATTGGAGCAAATTATTCACAAGAATTGCGAATTATACTCTCTCAATATACAATTCTTAGTTTTAGAGATTATTCCGAAATTAAAGTATTTGCTGATGCTGCAGTATATCCAGTAGTATTCTCACTAAAAAAAAGCAAAGCGAGAACTCCAGTAAACATTCAACTATTTAATAAGGTTAATAACAAATGGTCTGATGTAATCATAGATAGCAAATTATTTTACAGAGATATTAACTGGGGCAGATACTTTGTTGAAAATCCTAAAATAATTAAAATCATTGACAAAATATTAATTCATCACCGATTGAGTAGTATTGCTACTGTTAAGGAAGCTGCAACGGTCTCAGAAGCATATGAACTTAAGAATTATTTATCTAATTTTAAAGATTCTTCATTCATAAGCACCACTTATAAAAAGTTCATTAATACTGGTACAATAGACCCGTATATAAGCCTTTGGGGCGTTAAACCCACCAAATATTTAAAAACTTCTTACACATATCCAATAGTGCTAGATGATGCCCTCATACAGTTTAGTAGTTTAAGGAGTGAACAAGCCAATTCCAAAAAAATAATTGTAGCTGGAATGAGTAAAAGACTTGAAGCTTATTATGATTCTGGTGAATACCTTGCTGGAATATCAACTAGCATTATCTATAAGAGTGATGTAGACTTAAAATTCATACTAGCATTATTAAACAGTAGATTAATCTCCTTCTTCTATAAATATTATTTTAAATCTACTGCTCTAAGTGGAGGGTATTTTAATATTAGTGCAAATCAATTAAAAGAAATACCAATAGCCTTTAATAAATCTATTACTACCCTAATAATTAACGAAGTGATGAAACTTGAAACTTTTAGACCTGATAAAAATAAATATGAATTGTTAATAAGAAATATTGATAAATTAATTTATAGTTTATATGAACTCGACTTAGATGAGATTTATGTCGTAGAGTCCTCTATAAACAACGTTCTAAAATCACGAAAAAAATAACTTGCATGGAGCGTAGCAACTTTGGTTTACAAAAATCTAGCTACGCTTCCCTTTTGTAGATAATAGCAAGTTCTCAAAGTGTCAAAAGCAAAGTGTGATGGTTATTAACCATTCACCTTGCCTAATAAGATGCTTTGTTTTATCTATCCACTTTTGCAGCTGCATTTTTAGCATATTTGCGAACCTTGCTTAAATCGGTTTCGTTTGGTTGATTCCGATTAATGAATACCCAAGACTGACCTTTACAAGTAAAAGGCTCATAAACGACATTTATCGTATCCGCTATTGCGCACGCGAGTTTTTCTGTATTACCTGTTGACTAGTGATAAATTACTCTAATATTCATAGTTGACATATTAACCTCCATTTTATAAACTCTTAATCTCTTGTTTCAAAGAAGTTATAACCTCTTCTTTTGCAATGTCTTCCAATTAACCTTATAATAAAAATGGCAAACACTAAAATTGTGCCTACCATCTTTTACTGCATAATCAGGAAATAAGTGGAGCTTTTTATTATCCATTATTTTATGTAATATTCTCCACCAACTGTATTCTCATACCGTTTGGATCCTTTATAAAGAAATATCTAACATGCGGGTTAGGCTGGGTCGGCCCGCTGTCAACATTGATATCTTTTTCTTTAACCAAAATAAGTGCCTTATCAAGAGACTCGACTTCAAATCCCCAAGAAATATCTTTGCAAACAACTGTATCCCCGCTCTCACCGTCGCAAATGAGCTCAATTTTTGTTTCTCCTTTGCCTAAAAATGCAATATTCACTCCAGGCCCTGCGTTAAATTTGCTTACCACCTCAAGCCCTATGACGTCTGTATAAAACTTGATTGATTCCTCCAAATCCTTTACGTTTAGGGTACTCCAACAAAATCTCATAAAACCACCTCCTAAAATATACAACATTATTGTAATGTAAAAACAAATCGCGAACCCTTTAAAATAATTCTCACAAATATTATCTTTGGCTTTGTATTGTTCTAAGAATAAAGGATGAAAAATCATTTGGTTTTCGTCCTAATATCCAAGTTAAAACATTTGGATTACCGACAAATCCATGTTCATTATAATGTTGAAACATCTTTAATAGTGTATTAACTTTATAGTCTCCTACACCATGCTTTTTTAATTGTGCTGCAAACATTTCGTCCTGAGGCGTTTCAACTTTGATTTCAAGACCAAAATGCAGTTCCATAGCTGCCAGCATATCAGATAAAGATAAATTTTCAGGTCCACAAAGTTCATATGTGGCCCCTGTATAACCAGTATTGGTAAGAATTATAGAAACAGCCTCAGCTAAGTCTTCTAAATCAACCATACACATGCGAGTTTCTTGAGTAGTAAAAAACTTTTGTTGGAATATGCCTTTTTCACTAAGTGACTTCCAAGACTCTAATATATTCTGCATAAATACTGCTGGCTGAATAATAGTATATGGGATTCCTGAATTCACAATAAGTTCCTCAACCTTGAGTTTTTTCTGATGATGTGGCATATCTTGAAGTACGGAATGCAATACTGAATGGTATACGAAATGCTCTACTCTAGCATTGCGAGCAGCGTTTATTACCATTTGTCCTATCTCAACTTCATTGGGATTTACTGCAGAACATATGTGATAAACTGTACTAATTCCGATTAACGCCTCATTAATATCCTTTTGATTCATCATATCTCCTGCAAATACATCAATCTCGCCCAAGGATTTAATTTCCTGAATTTGTTCGGTCTTATGAACGAAAGCTCTAATCCGCTCGCCTTTAGATAATAAAGCCTTAATTATTGCACGACCAGTTTGCCCATTCGCTCCAGTTATAAGTATCATAATAATATCTCACCTTTCTATATCATATAAATTATTTGGTAATAAATTAAGTAAACAGTTTAATTCCTTCAATTGACCGTCTTCAAGTCCGGACATAAGTTTAGCAATTAAGGTGTAGTGTATAGGCAAAATCTCCTCCAATATACTTAATCCTTTTGTGCTTAGCTGAACCAAATAGCCTCTCTTATCACTTGAGTTGGGTATTTTCTCTATGAAACCTTGATTTTCAAGTCCGCCTATTAATTTTGTCATAGTTCCCTTAGTAACTTCAGCTTTTTTTGCTAAGGGATATTGGAGATAATTGATAATCATTCTGTCGATACAAAAGCATTAAAATTGTAAATTTTCCTTCCGAAATATCATACTTAGAAAAATGTTCATCAAGTATTTTTGAAATATCAGAAGCCGTCCTGAGGAGTGCTATACAACCTTCAACTGCTCCTATATTTATACCCGGAAATCGGCTAGAATAATCTTTTAAAAGCTCACGTTTCGGTACATCTCTAAGACTAAATTTAAAACTTTCCATAATAAAACCTCCTAATTCATATAGTAAGCCACCTTACTATATTTGTAAAGATATATTTTCTTTGTGCTTCATGTTGACTGTTCTGCTTGTTTTCATTCGTTTCACTGTTATCGCAGGCAGTCATGTGAAAACAGAATTACTCCTGACTGGTTTCTATTTTCTTCATTATTTTCGCAGGAACACCACCTACAATAACATTTGCAGGTACATCCTTGGTCACAACTGCACCTGCTGCAATGACAACACCATCGCCAATTGTAATGCCGCCCTGATCCTGAAAACGACAGCCTGAATTGATAATGACATTCATGCCTACACAGATGTTTTTCCCACAATCAGTATAAAAATGAGTAAACATGGAACTGTTGCATCCACCGGTTTGCCAATCAACAAAGAAAACAGTTACCGTACCTCTTCCAGAGTATGATACTGACCGTTCATCTCGGCAGCCAACTTTAATGCTTCCTGAGAGATGTCTTTCATTACCTGGTGTAATTCCGAACCGCCCTCAATCTGAAAAGAAATGGGAAGAAGTAGTATATAAAATGCAGGTACGTATAGATATCTTGGTTTAGATACTAGTGACTTAAATATACTCTAAATGAACAAAAAAAGTATAAAAAACAAACTTTATAAATATAACATTGTTAACAATATAAGAAAAGCGTATAGCCTTAATTTATAAGACTTTTACGCTGGAATTATGAGCATATTTCGAGGCTTCGGATAAAGGATTAAAATCTTTTTTCTGTAGCTTTAGTGTTATCACGAATATAATAAGTTTTATATAAGCGCCCCTTTTGTAGACTACTTAAATATATGTCAACATCTTACATGTTTACGCTTAAATCCTATTCTTCCTTTATCAACTCCATTTTGAATATAATCTATTGCAATTTTCGTCTGACAGAGTTTTTTCCCCGTAAATACATCTACCTTTCCTACCTCACGCGCAATTTTCTTTGCTTCTTCATGAAGTGGTAAATACGAAATTCCAACAGCCATAATAAAATTGTTCATAGCATATTTAACGCGGTTTGGCTGGCTGTGTATCGCGATTCGTACCCTATTAAGCATTATCAAAAGTTTATCCTTATCAAATTCACTGTCTTTACGAGTTCCGAGTAGCCACTCATAGCAACTCCAGCCAGCTGCCACTTCTAATTCTTTTCCGCTATCAATCCATCGGTCGGCCAAAGAAAAGGCAATATCTGTTTCAGCAAGGGTTACCGCTACAATGAACTCCGAAATCATATAAAAATAAGCGCCATCTATCCATCTATTAAAATCTTCTTCTACCATTTTCTTTGGCTCAGCTATCATACCGGCTAAATACATTGCATCATAATTACCTGTCGCATAAAGCTGCTCTGCTAAAGACTGGTTGTATTTTATTTTCTTAAAAATTGGCTTCATAGCACTTATTGTCACTCCAAAAACAGGCTCTTTCGCACCATTGCTCATATACATTTTTTTCGTACGTTCTTTACCTAAGGACTTCAGTTCATCCATGATTTCATTTAATTCCGTTTGTAACATCTCCTTAAATTTGATAGCAAAATTCATGTATTGCATTCCTCTTTCAGGAAATATGATACTTGTTATTTTACTTTTTAAACTTAGATTTTTAATATAATATAAAGACATTTAAGTCTTATAAACTATAATTGTACATTGCTCCTAAATTACCTTTATATAATGTAACACTTTTATAAATATATACCGTTTTTATTTAATTTATCTTTATTTGCAAAAGAAGACTAATTTAAAGCAGAACATTAACCATATAGAGAAATCTGTTAAAGATTTAATTAATAAAATTAAATTTTGGAGTAAAATTCATACTTATATTATCGATATATCTAAGGCTATTAAAAATAGTAAAAGCCTCCCAAATTTAAGTATTATAGACCATATTATTAGACGAAAAAAGAAGTTTATCGAGTTCCATTAATAATATAGTTATATGCATCTCCTCCAACATAAGCATTTTTATTTAAAGAGGATAATGTATCACTATAATAATAGTTTGTAAGTTTATCATATCTTAAATAAATCATAATCGATGACACCAAAAACATAACTCCAGATAATATAGGTGATAAGCTTATTATTGATAGCATAAGTGGGTTCGCTTGTAAAACTAAAGATCTGTTGGAACTTGTAGGACAATATATATACTTAAAGAAATTACCCCCGTATCATTAGATATAGGGGTACTTATGACGACATAAATAAACATTACGATCTAACTGAAATGTAGGTTATACTCGAAAACTGTCACTTGAATTATTATTAATTACATTAAAATTAATCAACCCTTCTGTTTTTATAATAATATTCTTTATCCCGTTCATTTATTTTTCTTAATAAATGACATGGATTTCCTACAGCGACTACATTTTCAGGAATATCATGAGTAACAACACTTCCAGCACCTATAACTGCATTATCCCCTATAGTGATGCCTGGTAAAATCACTACATTGGATCCTATCCATACATTGTTACCAATTCTTACTGGAATTGAAAACTGAGTACCTGGTCTACGAAGCTCTGAGTCAACGGGATGCCCCGTAGGTGTTATTGTTACATTAGGTGCTATCATTACATGCTCACCTATATAAACATCAATATCATCTACAATTACAAAATTAAAATTAGCATAAAAATGATTTCCAATATGCACATTCGTACCATAAGCCATGTGTACTGGCGGTTCAATCCAAATATCCTCACCCATATCGCCCAATAATTTTTTTAGCAAATCTTTCCTTTCTATTTCTTCATTTGGACGTGTATTGTTATAATCATATAATAATTCTT
>NZ_CALEVF010000133.1 GCF_937920395.1 uncultured Clostridium sp.
AGGAAAAGAGGCTATCTCTTCAAATGATTTTTTAACCATTTTGAGACAGCCCCTATTTTTTCAAGTAAATAACAATTATTAAACTACTGTAAATAACAAACAACCGGAGTACCAGCATCTATATTATCAAATATCTTTTGAGCTAGTGCTGGTGGCGAATTTATACAACCGTGAGAACCCCTTGTAAGATACAACTGTCCTCCAAATTTAGGTTGCCAATCCGCATCATGTATACCAATTCCACCATTAAACGGCATAAACACACTAACTGGAGTGCTGTAACCCTCTCCCTTTAATGTTGCATTTGCTGCTTTATATTTAAGTTTATAAACACCTGCTGGTGTTACACGATCTTTTGTTGGTTTACCAGTAACAACGTCTCCGTCTGTAATAAGTTTACCCTTCTTATAAAACCACAAATGCTGGTTTGTAAGATTAATTTCCACATAAGTATTCCCTATATCATTAAGATCATGATTTAGACCTTTTTCAGTATAACGGGGTTCCTTTGCTATAGTTTTCCCATTTTTTATAGCGACAATTAAATCACCAACTTCGCCTGTTCGTTCAATTTTCCATCCGAAATCTCCGCCACTCACCGTTACGGTTGTTCCTAAAGATGTAGCAAACTTTCTTGCCTTGCCATAAGTCTCATAATGATTATCCAGTTCACTTATATAAGTTTTCATTACATCTTGATCAAATATAATTGCATTAGTCTTGTCAACCTTAAGCCATTTATTTATTACAGACTTATCTATAACTGATTTACCTCCAGCATAGGTATACGTAATATTTGATGCTATATATTTATTAAGTAAAATTTTAGTATTTAGAACTTCTTTTGAAGTTGAGGTATATTTGGGATTTGTATAATCATTTTTTGATTCCAAATCTAATTGTGTTTCTCCCTTAAGAATCGCACTTTTTACATCTGCATACAATTGATTACTTTTTATTTTATTTCCCATAACTTCTTTTACAATCACATAGCCATTACTAGAATATTTAAAGTTAGCATTTTGGGGCTCAACAATTTTCTTGCTATCGAAAGCAGAAAGCTTATCAAAACTCGTTTTTAATAGTTTTTCATCATATGTCACTAAGCCGGTTAGTTCATAATTTTTTTTCTTAAATATCTCGTAGAACCAGCCAAAAGATTTCTTATTATCTTCGAGCGTTTGAACTTTACTATTTGAATTATACTTAAGTCCAATATCAGCAGCCTTAATTTGTTCGTTTACACCACCACGTTCTTTAAGTTTCAGGGTATATGTTGCATATTTTGATGATAATTCTTTATCTACCTGCGCCACGGTTTTACCAGATGCGTTAACACCATTAATTACTGAACCTAAATAAAAATGATTGTTAAAATAAATTGATACAATCAAATATAAAGCGAAGAGAATAGAAAAAGAAATTATAATAGCTTTCACAGATTTTTTATGTTTTATTGTTTGTATTTCCACGAGAGACACCTCTTTAATTTAAATTTAGTCGTATATACAATATTACTATATTATACAATATAAAGCAAAAATTATTTAATCTTACAATTAGACATATTACATCATTTTATTAAATATATTCACTACTATTTTTTTATCCTAAGTACACGCATTGTTTTCTTTAAAAGCAATTAAACTACACCCTTAATTGTAATTTTCATATCTATTTTAAACATTATTTTTTGGAAGACCTGACTCGTAAGGTCTTCAGATGTTTCAATGTTATTAACACGATAATACATATAGTTATAAACTCTCTTGTAATAGATTTCAAAAATATGAGTAAATCCTTCTTCTTTACATGATTCTTCTGCAATTTCTTTTTCATATGAAATATCACACAATGCAAGTTGCTTCATCTTTTTAAAATCCTCCTTCCCTTGTTTTTACTCGGCCAAGTAATCTCATATGTTAATACGTAGAATTTTTAATTTCATTACATATATTTTAATATATTTGATATAGGTGGGAATAAAGTCCTTGTTGTCGAGATGATAAATGATGAAAATATAACATAAAAAAGATAGTTGAAAGTTACAATGGAAAATCAACTATCTTTTGAAGATAAATATATTGTTATTAAAATATTACTTTAACGATAAAAAAAATAATTAAGGCAATCAACATAAATTAAAATTATCTTGATTGCCCTTAATTATTTAACTAATTTAAATTTAAGTCAATAAATATTATTATTAATAGACTTGTTGTAAAATGAAGTTGAACCAATAAAAAATCCATAGTGGATTAA
>NZ_CALEVF010000134.1 GCF_937920395.1 uncultured Clostridium sp.
TAGCATTTCAAAACCATTTGCTATTCCTCCTACTACAAAATTACCAGCACCAGTATTTAGCAAGACAAATCCAAGTATGAATTGTAAAATAACCATAACTACGACAGGCCGATATTTCACCTTCTTTTTATCAGTACTAGTAATCCATGCAAGCCCTAAGACAACAATTAAACCGATAATTCCAATGACATATTTCATTTTGATGCTCCTCCTTAAATAGTATAAGTTTAATCTTTCGTTATATAACGATTACATTTAGTACAATTAAATTGAGTATTATCATTTCAGCTAAGAAATGATATCAATACCAGAGCTTGTACCTATACGAGTTGCACCAGCTTCAATCATCTTTGTAGCCTCTTCTTTAGTATGAATACCACCAGAAGCTTTAACACCCATTTCTGTACCAACTGTTTCACGCATTAATGTAACATCTTCAACAGTTGCTCCACCTTTTGAAAATCCTGTTGATGTTTTTACAAAGTCTGCTCCGGCTTTTTTAGCGAGCTCACAAGCCTTTATTTTTTCACCATTCGTTAAAAGACAGGTTTCAATAATTACTTTCACTAAAGCTTTTCCTTTTGCAGCAGCAACAACCGCTTTAATATCTTGCTCAACGTAAGCATAATTTTTATCCTTTAGTTCACCAATGCTAATAACCATGTCAACTTCTGTTGCACCATTTTTAATAGCATCCTTTGCTTCAAATGCTTTTGTTTCAGTTGTATTTGCACCTAGTGGAAAACCGATAACAACACATACGCTTACTCCACTATTTAATAACTCCTGACTCGCCTCTTTAACCCATCTTGGATTAACACAAACTGACGCGAATTTATTTTCTTTGGCTTCTTTTATTAATTGTAAAATTTGTCCTTTTGTTGCATCTGGTTTAAGTTCGGTATGATCAATTATCGTAGCAATATTCATTATATATCTCCTTTTTATCTTTATTATACTTTTATAATAAGGCATACTTGCACATTTGTAAATAGCAAAGTGAAATTTTGTTCAATAGATTTACTTAACGGCATTTTGTAATTAGTATGCATATATTGTTATATTTTATATTTAGGTTTAATAGTTAAAAACCGTAATAAATAAGTTTTAAAACTAAAAGCATATTTTGTGTAATTGTTTTGATTAAACAATTACAAAAACATGCTTTTAAGTACTGTTAATATTAAAAGTGTATAATATTTTTTTTTACCTTTCTAAATCTTTTTTAGAGAAAGCTCCTGGTAAAATTTCTTCTATTGTTTTAACTAAATATTCATTTTCATTTTTACCTAAGATTATCTTAGTATCATCAGTTGCAAATTCTTGTATTACTTGCCTACAAATACCACAAGGGTATGTATAGTCATTTGGGACTCCAACTATAGCAATAGCTTTAATATTTTTGTAACCTTCAGATACTGCCTTAAATATTGCCGTTCTTTCAGCACAATTAGTTGCACCGTAAGATGCATTTTCTATATTACACCCTGAATATATCTTTCCATCGTGAGTTAAAACAGCTGCACCAACTTTGAAATTAGAGTAAGGGACATAAGCATTTTCTCTTGCCTCTAAAGCCTTAGAAATTAAATTTGTATATTCCATATTAATTATAACCCTCCTTTTAAAATCTTATTATAATTTTATAATAAGGCATTTTTGAACGTTTGTAAAGCTATTCATGAAATTATGTTCAAATGCTATTCTAAAAGTCTCTTTGCAGTATATTGGTCCGTAATAAGTATATTAGCACTTTTAGCTTTTAATGCCCCTCTAATTGCCTTTACCTTCAGTTTACCACCAGCAACTAAAATAGATTTTTCTTTTAGTTTAAGAGCATCTATGGATACTCCTATGGTACGATTATTAATTTGTTCATCACAGATTTCACCATTTTCATCAAAAAAGCGTGAACAAATATCTCCTACACTTTTTTGCATTAAACTCTCTTTTTCTTTTTCATTTAAGTAACCTAATCGAAAAAGTAAAGCCCCATCTCGAACAGTACCAACTGTAAAAATTGCTACATTAGCTTGAATCCCCATTTCCATAGTACTTTTAATATGCCGATCTTCTTCTACCATTTGTTTTACAATTGCATTATCGAAAATCACCGGCAGAGGCAAATATCTTGGCACTGTTTGAAATGCATCAGCAAAAAGGGCAATTGTTTCTGAGGCATATGTATTTACTTCTGAGTGACTAATTCCGCCTTTTAACTGAACTACTTCTACACCCTTGACACTTTGTGGTACAAGTCTTTTTGCAACTTCATACATAGTTGTTCCCCAACTTACACCAATTATATCTCCATTCTTTATGTTTTTTTGTAAATATTCTGCTGCTTCTTTACTAATATACTCTCTGCTGGATACATAATCATCCTTAGGTGAAAAAACAACACGAACGTCATTTAATTTATATTTTTCTTTTAATTGATATTGTAATTTATCCAAATCAGCAAATGGATCAATAATACTAATTTTAACATAACCTTTTTCTTTGGCATATTGAAGAAGTCTTGATATAGTTGGTCTTGATATTCCAAGTTGCACTGCTATTTGTTGTTGGCTATAATCTGACTGATAATATAATCTTGCGACTTCAACACTTAATTGTTGCTTTTCATTATCCATAAATTTCTCATCCTCACCTATTATGCATATTATTGCAATTAAATTAACATTACTAATTTTTCCAAAACAATCACACCAAATTTATAACCCAGCAAATATTTTCGGAGTATACTCTCATTTAGTAAGTTTTTTGTCTCTTCTTTACAGTACCTAGTATATAATTTTCCAGTTATTATTCACGATTGCTTTAATTGTTTTTCTCTTAAGTATGTAATTTGCAATTAGTTCAGACATATCTATAGGTATGTCTTTAACAACAAGTTTTCCTTTAAACATTAGATAATTGCCACCGCCACCTGCTCTATAATTATTCATTACTACAGCATATTCTCCTTCCATGTTAAGAGGAGAGTTTTTATAATTGATTTTAGTAATTCTAAAGTTTATAGGTTTTGTAATGTCTATAACATAATCTATTCCTTCCCACATATCATAATTATAATGTTGAAGTCTAAGGTACTTACCATTCTTTGCTATCTCTAATTCACCATCAACTATACTAAAATATTGTGCAGTTTTTTCTAGAGCTGCTTTTATATCAGAACCTTTTATCATAATTACCTTTAGTGTATTTGGATATTTGTAATTCGATATTATATCTCTCATCGTAATATTGTAATTGAAACCCTTACATTTATTATCAAAAATAGCTGTATTGGATATATCAACCTTTGCTGCATCCATCTGAACATTATTTATAAACTCAACAAAGGCATTATCTTTAAGCCTTGCCTTTAATGGATCTTTGATAAGCATGTCCCCTTCTACATTTCCAATTGGAATATCAAGCCAAGCTTGTGTTTCTAATTCTATTGGACTTATAGTATTCAAAATTCTTTTATCGACATCGATTGCATTAGCATCAATAACTGTAGAATTTTTGCTTCTCACAGACCATTTGCCAGCTATTTTAACTAAATCCATAGTTACTTTTCCAATGCACTTTCCGTTGTATCCTGGTTGCACAACTAAAACACCATTTACCAATAAATTTTCTATAACTCTATGTTGATGTCCAGTTAGAAGCACATCCATGTTACTCACTTTAGTACATAATTCATAACCTTGATTTTCTCCTGTTAGCTTTTCAGAGGGTTGCCCGGTTTCTACATCTCTTTCAAACCCACCATGATATGATACTATATTTATGTCCGTAGCTTCCTTCTCTTTCATTATTCCAAGCCAATAACTTGCACTCTCTACTACATCTTTAAAATCTAAGTCCTTAATTGTACCTTCACTTTCCCAGTTAGGAATATACTTAGTTGTTAGCCCTAGAATACCTACCTTTAAACCATTATCAAAAGTTTTAACAATGTAAGGTTTATTAATAAAACTTTCCCCTGTAATTTTATTTGTAATATTAGCGCATAACCATGGAAAATTTGAAGTTTTTAT
>NZ_CALEVF010000135.1 GCF_937920395.1 uncultured Clostridium sp.
ATGCTTCTATTAATTTTGTATGATAATCAAACTCTTTTGCTTTCCACTCAAGGTAGAATGGGTCAAGCGGTATACAATGTCCTCCAAGTCCTGGACCTGGATAAAATGGCATAAATCCATAAGGTTTAGTTTTAGCCGCATCTATAACTTCCCATATATCGATATTCATTCTTTTACATAAAATAGCCATTTCATTAGCAAGTGCTATATTTACATTTCTGAATGTATTTTCAAGTATTTTTTCCATTTCAGCTACTGCTGGTGAAGACACTTCTAATATATCTCCCTCAAGCACACTTCTATATAACATTCCTGCTACCTCAGTACAGTCTTTCGTGCATCCTCCAACTACTTTTGGAGTATTTTTTGTGTTAAATTGTTTATTTCCCGGATCTATTCTCTCAGGAGAAAACGCTAAGAAAAAATCTACTCCACATTTTAAACCAGATTCTTCAAGTATTGGTTTAAGTACCTCTTCAGTTGTTCCTGGGTAAGTAGTACTCTCAAGTACCACGAGCATTCCCTTGTGCAAGTACTTAGCTACACTTTTAGTTGATTCAACTACATATGATAAATCGGGTTGCTTATATAGATCAAGTGGAGTAGGAACTGCAATACATACCGTCTCTACATCCTTAACAAAGCTAAAATCTGTTGTAGCCCTTAGTTTCCCGTTTTTTACTAATCGTTCTAAATCCGAATCCACAATATCACTTATATAATTACGTCCCTCATTTACCATTTGAACCTTTTTCTCTTGAACATCAAACCCTATTACTTCATAACCTACTTTAGCCTTCTCTACAGCTAGTGGCAATCCAACATATCCAAGTCCTACTACACCAAGCCTAGCTGTTTTATTTTCTAGTTTTAATAATAATTCATCTTTTAATTGAAACATTTTGTTACCTCCTTCAACCCTAAAGATCTTATTTAATAGGTTAACTTTCTTATATGTTCTTTTTTATATCTATAAATCTTAACTTTTTTTAGAATGCAATATATATATATTTTATCCTTGCCTACTATATTCTAAGTTTCTTATAGTTTTTTGCGGTTTATTTTAGATACTTACATAACAAAGATTTTTCTATAAGTTTTATTGTGTTCTTGTCCTTTATCTTGTTTAAATCATCCCAACTCTCTCTAACCATTTTACATCATTTCTAAAATTATTCAACATGTTTTTACACTTCCATTGTAGTATATCTCAGTATCTCTCATTGTATCCTATATTATTCTATTTATATAATTTATATAATTTATATAATTTATATAATTTATATAAGTTTATTATCTATTTTTCTATAATTTCTTAAATTAGAACATACTACATTATATTAAAATAAAAAAAAGCTAGTTTTACCTAGCTTCCATTGATATTATTTATTTTGATTATTAATACATTTACTATAAATTTCTTTAAATACATCATTATCTTTAATAGTCAAAAGATATTTCATAAATGTTTCTTTAAGTTCATCCCGTTTAAGTGCATATTCTACAGTAGCTTCTAAAAATCCTTCTTTATCTCCCACATCATATCTTCTACCCTCAAAATTATAAGCATACATATCTTCCTCTGATATTAAAGTTTTCAAAGCATCAGTAAGTTGTATTTCGCCACCTTTACCTGGTTTTGTATTTTCTAAAATATCAAATATCCTTGGTGTTATAATATATCTTCCTAGTATAGCAATATTCGATGGAGCTTCACTTGCATTAGGTTTTTCTACAACATCTTTAACTTTATACACTCTATTTTCTACTGATACTCCATCTATAATACCATATTTGGAAACTTCACTTTTGGGAACCTGCTGAACTCCTATAATTGAAGTCTCATATTTAGAGTAACAATCTATAAGTTGTTTTAGACAAGGCACCTCACTATCTACCACATCATCACCGAGCATAACCGCAAATGGTTCATTTCCAACAAAAGTTTTAGCACAACTTATTGCATGGCCCAAACCTTTAGGTTCTTTCTGACGTATATAATAAATATTTGCCAAGTTAGATATATTTTGAACCATCTTTAATACATCATCTTTACCATTTTTTTGTAATTGGTATTCAAGTTCAACCGATTTATCAAAATGGTCTTCAATTGCTCTTTTATTTCTTCCTGTTATAATTAATATTTCCTCAATTCCGGCCGCAACAGCCTCCTCTATAATATACTGTATTGTTGGTTTATCAACAATTGGCAGCATTTCTTTAGGTTGAGCTTTTGTAGCTGGTAAAAATCTTGTTCCAAGCCCTGCTGCAGGTATTATAGCTTTTTTTACTCTCATAATTCTTCACCCCTCTAATAAAATGATCATAATTATGTAGCTTTTTATAATGATATTTGAAAATATCAGTTTCATTTTTAATAATCCAATTATATACAATACTATTCCTATGTTTAACAATTGTAAAGAGTTATTTAAGCTTACTTTTCTACTTATAATATTTTAATTTTCTTTTCCGTAATACCCTTTATAATATTTACCATGATATCCGCATGCTTCATTAGGCACTTTATTGAATACAACTCCTAATATTTTTCCACCCACCTTATCAATTAATTGTTTTGCATCTACAATAGCATTTTTTTGAGCTTCGCCATAAGATGCAACAAAGATTACTCCATCTACTACTGTAGATAAAATTTGTGCATCTGTTACTGCAAGAACTGGTGGAGCATCAATAAGAATCAAATCAAATTCGTCTTTTAAAGCTTCAATAAAAGCTCGCATTTTTTTGCTTCCTAACAACTCTGCTGGATTTGGAGGTATTGGCCCACTAGTTAGTATTAGAAGATTATCAACTTCAGTCTTAACCATACAGTCTTCTTTTTTAACATCCTGAACTAATACATTTGTTAATCCTAAAGCATTAGAAATTCCCATTTTCTTATGTATTGATGGCTTTCTTAAATCACAATCAACAAGAATTACTTTTTTCCCACTTTCTGCCATAGTTATAGCTAAGTTAGCAATTACAGTACTTTTACCTTCTCCAGAACCAGATGAAGTTACTGCTATAGTTTGAAGTTCTTTATCTAAGGAAGAGAATTGAATATTAGTTCTTAATGTTCTAAATGCCTCAGCCGTTCTAGATTTTGGATTTTTTAATGTTATTAATTTTTTTAACATATTCTCACCTTCCTATTGTTTATCTTCAGTCAAAGGAATAACACCTATAACTGGTAGTCCTGTTAGTTTTTCTAACTCATCTTGACTTTTTACAGTATTATCTAAATACTCAAGCAAGAAAGCTATTCCAAGTGAAATCATAAGCCCAATAAAAAATGCAATTGCCATATTTAACTTTGGATTGGGACTATCTGGTGCTGTAGGTTGCTCTGCTTCATCTAATATTTGTACATTATCAGTTTTTTTAACATCATTACTTATACTTTTCAATGATTTAGCTAACTGGTTCGCAACTACCATAGCTTCTTTTGCATCTTTAGATTTAACTGTTAGGGTTAAAAATTCAGTATCACCTTGAGCTTGAACTGTTACCATATCTTGAAGTTCACTAGGTGTAATATCCAATTTAAGTTTTTTAATAACATCTTCTGAAACCTTTCTTGATTTAGCAAACTCACTATAAGTTGCAACTAATTTTTGATACATCATTACATCATTAATATCAGTCTGAGGTACCTCTGATTTGTTTTGCACTTTTCCAATTATTACAGATATATCTGCTTTATATGTAGGTGTAATAACAAAATAACTTAGAACTCCACTAAGCACCGTTGCCCCTATTGTAATTAAAACAACTAACAATATCCTTTTCTTTATAATATTAAAATACTCAATTAATTCCATTATTTATCCTCCGTAAAAAGTTTTTCTAAATCAATCACAATTTCATCTTTTGCATCAATTTTTTTAGCTATATCTAAATGTATCCTTGCTTGCTCAAAGTTTTTGACGTTTATATAACACATAACTAGATTTGTACATATCTCTATGGATTTTGTAACTTCAAATGCTTTTCTAAAATATTGTATTGCCATTTCGTAATTTTCAAGGCAAGCATAATTAATTCCAAATTCATTAATTACCTCAATTAAATCCTTATCAATAGCTACTGCCTCATTTAAATAATATATTGCCTTCTCATAATTTTGTAAGACTCTATATGCAACCGCGCAATGATAATATATATCCGGTTTATCGCCTAATTGATTTATCAAAGGTATTAAAATCTTAAGTGCCTCTTTAGGGTCAGTTGGCACTAACTCTTTTGCTTTTTCAAAACCTGTTATGGTTTCTAATGAATTTTTAAGTTCAATAACATCTAAAGTTTGTTCTCCACCATTCATCGTATAATTTCTTAATGCCATTAATGCTAAGTCATGTTTATTTTCACTATTTAATACTAATGCCTCATATAAATATGGATTACTATAATTAGTAATATTTTTAGCTTTTTCTACAAGTTTTAGTTCTTCTTCCTTAAACATACTATTATTAATTCTTAATTTATCAACTAAAAGAAAAATTTTATCATAATTATCGATATTTTCCTCTATAACTAATAATCCTTTTAAAATAATATATGCTTCCTCATAATTTTCATCTTTAATTTCTTTAAATATCACGCTTTTTATAAATCCTGTCGAATTTGGTACAGTATTAATAATTTTTTTATACTCTTCATTATATTTAAAGTGTTCATCTGCACCTATTACATAGAACATTCCTTCTATAAATAAATTGACTGGTATATTTTTAAAATCTTCCTTTTTCTTTACCTTTTGGATTATCTCATTAGTTCTCACTGGGAAGTATATATCATTTGAAATAACAAGATCATTAATTTTACTATTCTTTTTTATTTCTAAAAAAAGAAGTGCTGCTAATTTTTCTGAAAAATATGTTTTGACATCCATTTTTACACCTTCCTACTAATCTTAAATATTTATAATACAAATGTTGCTATTTATAATAATAATATACTAAGGATAATTTGTAAACCTTATAAAATTATAGTAGCAGTAATTATGGACATTTTTTGTGTTAATCGACAGTTTTACTTTTCACATACCTCATCAACTATTTTCATTACAGCTTTTTTTAACTCAATTATCTTTTCAGATGCATTTTCCAAAGAATCTCCCTTAACAGATAGATAAATCTTCATTTTTGGTTCAGTACCTGATGGTCTAACTACAAACCAACAACCATCCTCTAATATAAATTTTAGTACATTTGATTTTGGTAGTTCTATCAATTTTTCAGTATTACTAGTTAAATCCATCTCTATACTAGATTTATAATCCATTTTTTTTACGATTTTGTTATTGTTTACAGATTCTTTCATTGAATGCCTTAGACTTTCCAATATATTACTTATTTTTTTTGCGCCATCTTTTCCTTTGAGTTCTATTGAAACTAAACTTTCTTTATAATATCCATGTTCTTTATAAATTCCTATTAAGGCATCATATAAACTCATACCTTTATTTTTATAGTAAAGTGTCATTTCACAAATTAACATTGCAGCTATAACCGCATCTTTATCTCTCACAAAATTCCCTGCTAAATAACCAAAACTTTCTTCAAATCCAAATATAAAGTCTTTCTCACCTGTCTTTTCAAACTCTTTAATTTTTTCTCCAATATATTTAAAACCTGTAAGCACATCTAACACTTGTACATTATATTTTTTAGAAATAGCCTCTACCATGTCTGTCGTAACAATAGTTTTTATTATTACACCATTCCTCGGCAATTGATCCGTTTCACTTAAAGATTTTAGTATATAATTACTTAGTAATACCCCTGTCTGATTTCCTGACAAGACCTTGTACTTTCCTTTCTCGCCCTTAACCACTACTCCAATACGATCACAATCAGGGTCTGTACCAAATATAATGTCTGGATTTATGCCCTTTGCCATTTCTAAGGCTAATTCAAACACTTTTGGTTCTTCTGGATTAGGATATGGAACTGTGGGAAAATTACCATTTGGCATTTCTTGTTCTTTTACAACAATCACATTATTATAACCTAATTCTTTTAAAACTCTTCTCACAGGTAGATTTCCAGATCCATGAATGGGAGTATAAATTATTTTTAAATCACTGGCATATTTATCAACTAAGTCTTTTCTTATTGTTAATTTCTTAACTTTATCCATATATGATAAATAAATATTTTCTCCAATCATTTTTAATATTCCGTTTTGTTTTGCATCATTAACATTCATATTTTTAACTTTAGAAAAATCTTCTATACTGTTTACACAAGTAATAATATTTTTTGCAACTTCATCAGTAACTTGTCCACCATCTTCTCCATAAACCTTATATCCATTATATTCTTTAGGGTTATGTGATGCAGTTATAACAATTCCAGCCTTGCTTTCTAATTCACGAACAGCATAAGATAAAATTGGTGTTGGCGTTAATTTTTCAAATAAATTCACTGAAATACCGTTACCACAAAGAGTTTCTGCAGCGGCTTTGGCAAACTCTATTGACATATTCCTTGAATCATATGCTATAGTAACTGAAATTTTTCCAATGTATTTTGATTTTAAATAGTCTGATAAACCCTGAGTAGTCTTGCCTATAGTATGTATATTCATCCTATTAGTCCCTGCACCAATTACACCTCTTAGTCCACCTGTACCAAATTCTAAATCTTTATAAAATCTGTCTTCAATTTCTTTTTCATCTACTAATTGCACAAGTTCTTTCTTTAATTCTGAGTCTATAAAAGTTGAACTAATCCAACTATTATATTTCTCTTTATATGTCATATTTTTCCTCCATTTCTATATTAATATCGAAATTGTCATTTACCTTGTTATTATTACACTATATCCCAACTTAGTCTATCATATTATACTATCAACTACGTAGAAATAAAAGGTATTCTTGATTTTTTTTATAAATCAGGATTTTATCTTAGTTTTTTAATACAATTATTATGTTTTATTTTATAAATATAAATGTTTATAATTGCAATTACACATCTAATCCTTTATAATTATAAATTGGTTGAATGAATATATTTTAAATAGCGATTTAGATAATTAATATAATTTTTTTTAAAAGGGGTGTATAAATTGTATAGATTAAATCAAAGTGAAACTCCATTATTTGATGCCCTAATGGAATATGTTGACAGAGACACCTTACCCTTTCACGTGCCTGGACATAAAAAAGGCTTAGGAGCTGATGAGCAATTTAAAAATTTTATGGGAGCAAACCCTTTTAAAATTGACGTTACAGTTTTTAAACTTGTTGACAGTTTTCATCATCCCACTGGTCCTATTAAAAAGGCTCAAGAATTAGCTGCAGATGCTTATGGTGCTGATGCATCATTTTTCTCCGTTCATGGAACTTCTGGTGCTATTCAAGCTATGATTATGTCTGTAGTTGGATCCGGTGATAAAATTATTGTACCCAGGAATGTACATAAATCAATAACAGGCGGTATCATTTTATCAGGGGCTATCCCAGTTTATATGCAACCTGAACTAGATAAAAAAATTGGTGTTGCTCATGGTGTTGCGCCTGAGACTGTAGAAGAAACATTGAAAAATAATCCTGATGCAAAAGCTGTGCTTATAATAAATCCTACATATTATGGAGTTTCTACCGATATTAAAAAAATAGCAGATATAGTACATGAATATGATATTCCACTTATAGTTGATGAAGCTCATGGTCCTCATCTTAAATTTAATAATAGATTACCAATATCGGCAATGGAGGCTGGAGCAGATATATGTGCTCAAAGCACACATAAAATTATAGGTTCATTAACTCAAAGCTCAATGCTACATGTTAGTTCAAAGCGTGTTAATCCAGCGAGAGTTAAACAGCTAATAAACCTTATGCACACAACTTCACCTTCATATATACTAATGGCATCCCTTGATTGTGCAAGAAGACAAATTGCATTACATGGTACAGAACTATTAGAAAAAACAATTGATTTGTGTAATTATGTAAGAAGTGAAGTAAATAAAATACCTGGATTTTATTGTTTCGGAGAAGAAATTTTAAATGGGCTCGGAGCTTATGCTTTTGATCCAACTAAAATCACAATAACATGTCGTGATTTAGGAATAACAGGTTATGACTTAGATATGATACTTTCTAATAAATATCACATACAAATGGAATTATCTGATATTTATAATATATTAGCAGTTGG
>NZ_CALEVF010000136.1 GCF_937920395.1 uncultured Clostridium sp.
ACCTTCTTTTATTCCATCACTTTTTAATTTACCAAAGATGTTTGATGCATTAGAAACCATAATTTCGACCTCCTCTTTTTTATTCTCATCAAATATATTTTCCACTAATTCATTCATATTATATATTTCATTACTATTAGTTGTATTTTTAATCCAACCTTTTAATAATAATTTTTCCTCAGAAGTTAGGTTGTTAAAATTAATTACTATATTCTTCAATCTTTCTAAAAATTCCATGGCATTTATATCTTGGTCTAATAGAAATATGGCTGCTACAACGGGGTTAGACTCATGTTCATACTCCTAAGTATATCAAATTTTTGTCTGAAATAATATATATTATAATAATATTATTACCGAAATGCGAACATATATTCGTATGATGGAAATTATTATTAGTATAGAATTTGTTTGAATATATTGTTGTTAAAATGTAGATTAGAATCTTGTAAAATTTTATAAAAACTTAATAAGAATTTAATTAAGTAAATAATATTAATTGCTAATAACCAACTGAAAGCACTGAAGTGTGGGAAGTTAAATTTAAGTTAAAAATGCTATGAAATCTAATTAAATTTAAAAGATTTCATTCTATTTCAGTGTGAAATTGCTTATTGATGATTTAAAGCAGGTGGCTCAAAGTGTTGTATGTATAAAATACTTAAGCCTTGTAGAGGAGTCCATGTTTAAGCATTTTGACTTAAGTGTTACAGTTATCAAGAAATATTTTTTTGTAATACATTTATTAAATATGAGCAAGCTAAGTTTAGAATAAACTTACAAGGAGTGAAAAATATGAAGTCTTCATCTCACAGAATAGCTATTCCTACAATTTTAGAAGTAGGAAAAGGAAATATTAATAACATAGGAAACTTGATTAAAAAAGCTATGTTGAAAAAGGTTTCGATATATTACGGAGAAGGAATAGAAGAGTTATTTGGAGTGTCTATAATGAAATCTTTAAAAGAATCCAACATTCAGATTTTAAAAATAGAAACTATTTTAGCCATAAATTTTGAAGAAATTAGTACTATGGCATTTGAAATATCAAATGATACTGAGGCTCTTATTGGCATTGGTGGTGGTAAAGCTATAGATGCTGTTAAATATATGAGTTTTTTAAAAAAGCTACCATTTATTAGTATACCAACTTCAACATCTAATGATGGGTTTTCAAGTCCAGTTGCATCCCTTTTAGTAAGTGGAAAACGTATGTCTCTTCCAGCAAAAACTCCTTACGGTATAATTATAGATATTGATGTAATTAAAGGAGCACCTGAGAAATTTATATTTTCAGGAATTGGAGATTTAGTATCAAACATCACTGCTCTGTATGATTGGAAATTTGAAGAGCAGCAAGGAAAAGCAACTATTGATGACTTTGCAGCCATGCTTTCAAAAAAATCGGTAAATAGTTTTGTACGTACTGAATTTAAGACAATTAAGGAGGATTTGTTTTTAAAAGAATTAGTGGATTCACTAACCTTAAATGGTATATCTATGGAAATTGCAGGTAATAGTTCACCGTCCTCCGGCTCTGAGCATTTAATTTCTCACGCTTTAGACGAATTTCTTGAAACTCCTCAACTTCATGGCATACAGGTTGGAGTTGCGACCTATATTATGTCTAATGTGCAAAACCACAGATTTGAGAGAATATCAAAAATATTAACGGAAACGGGCTTTTTTAGATATGTTAAAACTTTGAAAATGAGAAAAGAAGATTTTAAGAAAGCTATAGATATAGCTCCTTCAATAAAACCTAACAGATATACTTATATTCATGTTGAAGAAAGTAGAGAAATGGCTAAAAAGTTTATTGATGAGGATGAAACATTAAATTCTATCTTAATATGAAAGATACTAATTCAATTTTAGATGTGTAATAAAAACTGTAATGTTTTAAACTACTTAGGTGTACCTATAAATATTGTTACTAAAGATATAATAACTAGTGATTCCATTCGATTTAAATTGGCCACGCTAGATTATGATTCAAATTGCTTATTAATGATTTAAAGCTGGTGGCACAAAGTGGTGTACTATATGAAGTGGGAAAATGTAGAAAAGGCGGTATAGGTAAAACATATCTTGCTGCTTTTATATTAATCAATTACAAAACCCATGAGAATAATATCTCATGGGTTTTGTAATTTCAAATAAATTCAAAAATCATTCTAAAATTTACAATATTATTTCGGTAATGTCTTAATAATGCCTTTTCAAAATATAGATATACCATCATTTGTTCTTTTGATTTATCTAATAAAGTTAAATATTATTTATCTTAAAATATTAATTAAATCGTAAAAATAATATTTTCTATTTCTATGTTTTCCATCGGAATAAATTATTTTTGCTTCCACCAACTTCCTTAAATAATTATCTAAAGTAGTTACTGGGATTGTCATTTTACTCTTTATTTTATTTTTAGTAAAGATAGGGAATTCAAATATAACATCTATAACTTGTCTCATTTTATTGCTATTTATTATTTTTATGCTTTTGTTCATAGATACATTATAAAGTTCGTTTATTTTTTCTATTTTATCAATCAATTTATTTGATTCATTTATACACGCAGATAAAAAGAAGTCTATCCAATCAGAATAAATTTTTCTTACTGCAACAATATCTTTTTCATATTGATCTTCATCATCTTCTTTATCTGTTACATTAAATCTAGTTGCATTTAAAAGATCATAATATTTATATTTATCTTTTTCTAAACTTTCACTAACAAATAAGTTAGCACTACTTATAAATCCTTTATTGTATAAATATAAAGGAATTAGTATTCTTCCTATTCTACCATTACCATCTAAAAAAGGATGTATTGTTTCAAACTGTGCATGAATTAATGCAATTTTAATTAAATCATTAATATCATCATTTTCATTTATAAATTCATCTAAGTTACTCATGAAACTATCTACAAGCTGTGGTTCTGGTGGAATATATGAAGCATTTTCTATATTACTACCTTGTGTTCCTATGTAATTTTGAACGGATCTAAATTCCCCTGGAGTTTTACTTCCACCTCTAACCCCACCACCAAGTAATGTTTTATGTAAATTTTTTATTAATCTACTGCTTAGAGGCAATATTTTCAGTCCATACACACCTTCTTGCAAAGCAATATAATAGTTTGTGACTTCTTTAATATCATCCGTAACATTTTTTTCATCTGATCTATATTCTAACATCTCATCAATAGTTGCTTGGGTGCCTTCAATTTTAGAAGATTCCAAAGCTTCTTTTAATGAGAACAAATCCATTAAAAGATCAGGTCTTACTTTTGAACTTTTTAATTTTTCGTTATATATAGCAATTTCTTTATTTGCTTGTATTACTTTATTAAACAATCTTTCCTTATCAATTAATTTATCATTAGGCAATGTAAATGGTAAATATGGTTTTTTCATTTTAAAACCTCCTTATCTAAAACATTTTAACTAGTATTATAGTTGCTATTACTAATAAGTATACCATTTAAACCTAAAAAGTATACTTTTTAGGTTTATTTAACTCTAAAAATGATAAAAACGAGATTTATAGAACGATAAGGATTATTTATTACCTAAATTAATGGCCTCATTAAAAAAGCAAAGACAATAGACCTTGCAGTAGGATTCTTAATGAAACCTGGAGTGAAATTGCTTATTCAGAATTTAAAGCTGGTGGCACAAAGTGGCGTACGTATAAGAATATAAACGGGAAATATCTTAATATTACTAAGCCTCAGGCTTTATATTTAGTAAAGGACGCACTAGGTGACAGGGGAGATTTAAGGTTTTATAATATTAAGAATAAAGCCTTTCACCCTAAGTCATACATATTTGAATATGAAGAGGATGGAGATGTTTTTATAGGATCTTCTAATACGTCGAGTTACAAAATATTTTAGAATATTTGACTCCAAAGTTTCTTTTAGGACTCAAGGCAACTCCAGAGAGATTGGATAACAAAGATGTATTTGATATTTGTGATTATATTTTCAATTTCTGAACTATCCTTTGCCGTATTAATAGTTACTGCATTTATAAGGATATTCTTATTAGCATTGTATCTGCATAACCCTTATGTTATGCTGATGCCCTGTGAGAATGGAAAATTTTCTTATATCAATAGGACATAGGCAATAAATCAAAAAAGTTGCTCGCTTTATATTAAAGTGAGCAACTTTTTCTCATGTTATATTGATTAGACCATAAAATAATATAAGTAAAGAATTTAATTAACATATAACAATTTACAATTAATTAAAACGTATATTATACATTCAGAATATCAATATACACTTAAAGTAATTAACATCATTGAAATCCCACAGATTCTTATTATTCAACTTTTCTAAGGTTTTTAGATATTTCTATAATTCTACTATCATTATACGACACTTTCATACTTATACTATTTACATCTATTTGAAGTCTGTCAATTTTATCATCAATAATCGTTATATGTTCAGAATTACCTTTATATCCATCCAAAAGAGCATCACTGGTAGGGATAAGTTTTCTGTCTATCCTTACACCTAATTTTTTAACGTCATTCTCAATGGCATCAAGCCTTTTGGTGTTTTCTTTAACCTCAGTTTTTATATCTTTAAACCCATCTTGCATTTCTGAATACATTTTGGTCATAAATTCAAACATTTTATCATCACTCATATTAGCACCTCGTCTTTATATTATATCATTGTAAATTGCAATTTAATATCTTTTTTTAAATGAGTTATTTTCTATTAACTTATTCATTTTATATATTTCATTGTTATTAGTTGTATTTTTAATCAGAAGTTAGGTTATTAAAAGTGAGTACTATATTCTTCAATCTTTCCAAAAATTCCATTGCATCTATATATTGGTCTAATAGAAATATGGCTGTGGTAATGGGTTTAGACTCATGTTCACTCTCCTAAGTATATCAAATTTTTGCCTGAAATAATATATATTATAATGGTATCATTACCAAAATACGAACATATATTCGTATGATGAAAATTTTAATAATATAGAATTTGTTTAAATATATTGTTGTTAAAATGTAGATTAGAGGACTGTAAAATCTTATAAAAACCTAATAAGAATCTAATTAAATTTAAAAGATTTCATTACGCCTCAGTAGGGATTATATGATTTTTGATAAGTAAGTAAATATATACTATAATATATATAAATTAGTAAATAAGCCCTTAGTGGCATATGGTAAAACAACTATTAAGTATAAGGGGATTGGAAAGAGGGATTAGTGAAGTATGATAGATAAAGTTGATATTGTTACTAAAGATATAATAACTAGTGATTCCATCCAATTTAAAGGGGCCACGCTAGATTATGATTCAAATTGTTCTACAGGGGACAAGGATTATTTATTACCTAAATTAATGGCTTCATTAAAAAAAGCAAAGACCATAGATCTTGCAGTAGGATTTTTAATGGAATCAGGAGTTAAATTGCTTATTGATGATTTAAAGTTGGTGGCACAAAGTGGTGTACGTATAAGAATATTAACAGGAAATTATCTTAATATCACTCAACCTCAGGCTTTATATTTAGTAAAGGAAACACTCGGTGATAAGGTAGATTTAAGGTTTTATAATATTAAGAATAAATCCTTTCACCCTAAGTCATACATATTTGAATATGAAGAGGATGGAGATGTTTTTATTGGGTCTTCTAATATGTCTAATTCTGCATTAACTAGCGGTATAGAATGGAATTATAGATCAAATCATCTCTTTCAGAGCTGCAGAATCAGAACTTAGAGGATTTTACTTTTTTTAAGAATGTTTTTGAAGACTTATTTTTAAACCATTCTATAATCATTTTGTTTTATATGTTCTTTTTTTTATTGAATTTATGTGATTTATTACAAAGAGCGTTAAATATAATCTAATAAAAAAATCTTAGACCATTACGGTGTTTTGGACCTCTAATTTAGAATATACACTCCATTTATGCATGATTTGTATAACAAACCATTTATGAATATCTACATAAATATTATTACCCTGGAACAGCAGGCGCTTTAATTATTAAATCTGGATCATTATGGACAAAAGTAATATTTATTGCTCCAATTATTTCTTTTTCTCTATATTTTTCTTCAATATTTTGCGGAAAAATTTCTGCTAGTTCAATGCTTTCCTTAATCAGCCTAAGTCCATTAGTATTAAGTCGTTTTAATAATTCACCTACATCTTTGGCTTCTATTTCAAAATTAATACATATGGCTGCATTTGAAAACATAGTATGGTTCATAACCCATCCTGAACCGCTATTAATACAGCTAACTGCGTAATCAATCATATTATTTCTATTTTCTTTTGTAATACATGCTACGTTTATATATTTGGGTATCATTTTATCACCTCAATTGAATTAATACATAAAAAAACTATATCTTAATTATACTACTGATGCCTTAAACTATTTACTCAATTTGAAATCTGTAAATTTTATTATCAATAATTGTGATATGTTCAGTAATATATTTATAACATGGAGGACTTGAAAAGTTAGAAAAATAAATATAATAGATAAAACCCTTCATAGAGAAAAACTATGAAGGGTTTTATCTATGTACTATTTACCTAGTTTAAAAATATTCATATTCAACATAATAAAGTAGAGGAGGTTGAAGATGTATTAAAGAGTTATTAGTGAATAAATTTAGTATTAATAATTATAAGGCAACAAGTAATGTTGTTGAAAGGAATGAAGAATGTATGCCGACTATTACAAATGTAGCAATAAAAGAGACTGATAGTTTAGTTGTTAAAAATATAAAAAGTAAACTTAATGACGCAGGTGGGAAAGCAATTATTACACTTTTTAGCGGGGATAGCTGTGATATTTGTTTTGATGAAGGTGATAAAGGAATTGTATCTTCAAAGATAACTTCAGCAAATCAACCTATATGGGAAGCTTTTGATGCTGCAGTTGAGATTGTAATGAATAATGGAGGTAAAGCAAAAAAAGGAAATGCTCAATCCGGTGCAAGGTTAGGAAGTGGAAAATTGATGATTAATTCTGTTGAAGGATACATTGCTCATAAAGTACATGGAGTTCAAGAGGGAGAAACAGCAGTTGGTGCTGGTTTTGTTATTTGTGCTGTTTTAGATTGGGTTGGAGTTTGTACAAATGAGAAATGGTATCTTTCAATTAAACCAAGTTTTTTAGAAGAATATAAAAGTAGTTATTAAAATTAACCCTCATAAAAAAATTCTATGAGGGTTTCATTTATTCATAGACTTTTTCAAGTACTATGCCTTTTTCAAAGCAGCCTCTTTCTTCTTTTTTTTCATTTCTTTTGTTAATTAGATCATCCTCGGAATATCCAAGCGCATTTGCAAGTCCAAACAAAACTTCCATAACATCAGCAAGTTCTTCTAGATTTTTAGCTTCTAGATATTCGGAAACTTCTTCGTTTAATTTAGTTTCAAGTAAGGGCAAAACTTCTTCTTTTTTAGCAAAATGGATATCAAAGGGTTTACCTGTAGCTTCGATAATTTCAGGGATTTTATCTCTAACTAGTTTGTTGTATGTTTTCATGGGAGCCTCCTAGGGATATTGTTTATTGCTTTATTATAGCATAGGTGCTGATAAGATTAATAGAGAGTGAAACTATGTTTTCGTCATTTAATAAAATTGAATGGCATTTAAATTTTAAATATGACATTATTCTCTTAATTTAGCAATGCAAATGTGATAGAGTAGTTTTGATGAAAGTTAAAAAATAAATTATATTTATAATAAATTAGAACATTATGGCTATTAGCACGGATATTTCATTAACTATGAATAATCATAAGTTGATTATTGATACAAAGTAAGGATATGGGATAAAGATTTTACAAATAGTTAATTTGTTTTTAATAGGATGTGAAAAAGATGACAGACTTAAAGGATTATATAAAAAGCGAGAAAGATGCATCTATTGACCTAATAAATATTAAGGAAATAGTCGGATGTTTGCCAATTAATAAATTGATAGATTCAAAGATTTTCTCTAGGCTCTTGGATGAGGACAAGATGGTAGCTAGCTACAAAATGTATTGGTTGCTCGGAATACTTGAGGAAGTTAGCATTGGAAATACAGAGATTGAGTTTAAAAAGCTTATTGCTAGGATGATAGTATCTGCTTGGTACCCACAACAACAATTCAAATTAAATTTTGGCTTTGGCTTTTCTGATAAATTGAAAAAACCTATTGCTTATGTGGCATTGAGGAGTGAGTTCCCAGTAAATTGCAATGAAAAAGAACTATTAGACTATTTATATAAAAGTGAAGATAAAGAATTAAATAAAATGATGAAGGAACTTACTTATAATGTACCCTATAGATTGTTATCTCCCTTTTTTAAAGTTGCAGAGTTTAAAAACACCATAATTGTAGATTTATCACAAGATAGTCAAACTTGTTTGTACAAAATAATCAAAGGTGAGAAGGACAAAATAGTAATTAATGACTGTTGGATAACTTATTTGAAGGAAAATTACAGAGTAATTAAAGCATGAATTTACTATAAGCTTGTATGTTTTTTGCAAAAGAGGAACCCCAATGTACCGGCTATTGTTTTTAAACTTGAGGCACCAAAGAGAAGGATGCTTAAAGAAGCAACAGAACTATGGAAACAAATAATCAGTGTTAATAAATTAAAAGATATATATACTGGCGATGAATTTAGCAAAGCTGCATTTGAGGAGCATGGTGTTCTTAGTATAGATCATTTCATTCCCTGGAGTTTTGTTCTACATGATCAAATGTGGAATCTAGTGCCAACCTTTAAAAATGTTAATAGTAAGAAAAGTGACAAATTGCTCTTATATGATAATTACATAGATGATTTTTGCAGTACTCAATATAAAGCATTTTCATATATTTGTGAAAAGAAAATAAAGCACAGTCTTGAAGAATATGTGGACGTGCTAAATCTAGAGAATCCATATGAATA
>NZ_CALEVF010000137.1 GCF_937920395.1 uncultured Clostridium sp.
ATATACTTAATGATGCAAATATAAATAAATATAAAAAATGATTGTTTTAGAAGTGATTTGGGTCGACATTGAAAAAGAGAGCTATTTAACCAAAGAAAGGTGGTAGAATTTTAGCTTAGTATAATTGCTGTGTTTTTTATTTTTTGTACAGTTAACGAGATTGTATCAAAAAACAAAGTGAAGATAACACAATACTAATTGAGTTATCTTCACTTTGAGGCTATTAGCTATTTTTTAAAATTTAAGCATACAACACAGTTTTAATTATGTTGTATGCTTTAAAGAATTATTTCTATATAAGTAATCAGTATACATTGTGTCAACTAAAAGTATATTTCCATTTAATTATACTAAACATAAAGAAAACTAATAAAACAAAAATAAGAGGATGGCAAAAAAATGAAAATCTCAAAACTTGCTTCAATATTTATTATAGCTATCATATTTATTCCAGTATTTACTGGATGCGATAAGTCTACAAATACACCGCTAGTAATGTCACCGATTATAAAAACAATTTTTTTAAACACACTTAAAGAATTAGTTACTGATAAAACAATAACGCAGACTCAGTCAGATAAAGTGCTTAACGAAGTAAAAATGGAAATGTCTGAAGGTAAAGGTTGTTGTTATGGATTATTTCCATTAGTAAGAGATGGTGTAATTAATCAAGGACAATCTGATAAAATAAGCAAAAAAATTCACATAGTTATGAAAAATGATATGCTAAGTAGATAAATAATATAAGTTACAAAGTAACTTATATTATGGGTAATAAGAGCGTTAGTAGCTAAATTAATAAAATTGAGTTTATTTTAATCTAGCAAATTTATCGTTTGATGCTAAATAGTTTGCAATTAAATATATAAATACCATTATAGGAATAGAGTAATAGTGTTCCCAATGTGTCCGTCTATACAGTCCAAACAACTCATTTAAGGGTTCAAACATAAAAGAACTAATTAAAGAATATATTCCTGCTTTGATATAAGGACTGACATTAGGAAAATATTGAATACAAAGCATTGTAGCAACAGGCAATGCACAAATATCAAAGGGTATGAATTCTGGCATTAAAGGAAACACATTTACAGGGTAATACCATAAATTTAATGCTATACCAATCATGTCCAAACCAGCGGAAAATACCATAACAAATAAGGCGACAAATAACAGTCTATCAGTGCTTTCTTTTTTTCTAACCAATAACCAAATAGTCCACGGTAAAACAACTAATGATACTGCTATCCACCATCTCCATGTAAATAGAATGTTATTTTTCCAAAAATTGAAATACTCTATATGAACATTATGTAGTTTTTTATATAAACTATGTGATTGCGCTTCTAGTGTGCTCCAAACCATTATTAATTCACCTTTCAGGCATAAAGCCTTATATTAAATTTATTTTTGTTATATATTAATATGGTCTGATTTACTAACACCAAGTGCATGATTTGACCAAAGTGTAGCTGTCACCATTTCTGCAAGGGTTTCGTTACAATTAATTATAATAACAACCTCTGTTTCTTTCTTACTTTTCTTTTTATTTAAATACTTTTTTAGAGCAATAAACTTTATAGCAAAACCTACACCAAAACCAAAACCCAGACCAATTAGTCCCCACCATACAGGACCCCATTTTAGGACAAACCCATAAATACTGCCGAAAAGCATAAAGACGGCACCTAAGACTGAAGCCAAATCTATTAAACTTACACTATCAGAATGATGGATAGAATCAATAAGATTGATTTTTTCATTTGATTTATCTACTGGAACAACAAAAATGTTTTCTTTTTCTACGCCTTTCATTTCTAACGAAGTAAGTGCTAATTCCACATTAACTGAATAATCAAATGTAGAGATTATATACATGTTATCACCTTTATTTCCCCTCTCTTTATCTGGCATATGAAAATATTTACTTTGATAATCTGTTCTAAGGAATTTAGATTGCTCCCAATCATATAAATTGTTACCTTCTACACAATTTGTATAGGCATCATACATTGCATACATATAAAGAGAAGGAATATTTAATAACCATTGCCAATTGATAACAGACTTAGCCATAGCAAATTGACCGACTAATGAATACTGAATTGATGGAAGTATTTTGGAACAATACGCGACAACTATTACCCAAATATATACAAAAGCTGCTACGACAATTCGATGGATATATAGTTGGCCTGATCCAGGGCTAATTAACGACCATGCAGCAGCGACCCATGGCGTCTTTTTATCTAAGAAATTAATTTCTAGTGCTCCTACGTGAAAGGGCACAATTACTGCATCCTCTCTTGCTGCCAAAATAAAATTATTATTTAAATCAACTGTAGTTTCATAACTATCATATATAGCAAAAATATATGTTGGAATATAAAGTAGCGCATAATTAATATCAATTATATTTTTTGCCATTTGAATTTTACCTGTTAATGAATATAAAATTGCAAGGTTAATGTGTGAGTTATAATTTATATAGACTTCCCACAAAAATAAAAGAAATCCCCTTAAATATTTTGATAAAAGGAGATGCCCTAGTCCTGGAAAAGCCGCAGACCAGCATGCAATTATATATGGATTTCTTAAATGAATGGTTGTTGTACCAGTTAAACTTACATATGCTCTTTTTCTACGTGGTGTGCTATTAGATTTATAGTTATCCATTTTTTAACCCCATTAAACTGAATTTTACTCGTCTTATTTAATACATTTTATAAAATATGCCCTATATTCTACAACATGTCCTATATTTGTATTTATATACATACAGGTTCTGTAGGTGGACAAATGGTTATAAAATGGTTGAGGCTCACGAAAAAAATTTATTATAAAATAAGAAAAGTAAATAGAGCCTAGCATAATTGTTAGACTCTATTTATTTAAAGTGAATGTACCACAAGTATGATGTGAACTGCTCCCTGTCAAGTGTTACATTCAGAGTATCAATACGCGCTTAATAAAGTGCCCCCATATCTAATGATATGGGGGCACTTACGACGGAATACATGAAAATTTTGAAGCAACAAGCCCTATGGAGAAACGTTAATTTTCTTCTTTAAAAAGCTATTTACTAATATTCCGGCTTCATCAAATGACTGTGCACAATAGTTTTTAGAAAAAGGATTACTAAAACCATGGTTACCTTTTAATATATGAACAGTGACGTTCCGTTTTTTCAAAGAAATAACTAGTTCTTTTACATTGAATGATTTCTCTTTAGTAGGAAAAATTAGTAAAACCGGACATTTGGGAGTAATACTTATATAGTCTCTAATCCGTGAACCATAGAGCCCTATGATACCATCACACATAATATCGTCGCCGCTACATAACCATGCAATTGTTGCACCTATACTATATCCTAATAAATATATGTACATATATTGCTTCTTTGCTTGTATTATTAGCTGTTTTACTTGCTTAAATGCTAAATCGAACCCGATTTTATTTATGAAATGATGATAAGCTTCGTGTTGTTGATCGTAGTTAAAAGGGTGATTTAGATTAATTAAATTAGGGCAAATAATATCGTATCCAGCCATAGAAAACTTATCACAAACCAACTTAATATGCTGATTAATACCATATATCTCATGTAACACTATGATTACAGAATTAGAATTATTTATAATCTTCATGTAGGCCTCCCTAAAATATTTATTCAATTATACTACTATTTCCTTATCCAAGAGTCAGAATAATAATGATAATATGAATGAAAAAACGTTAAAAGTTCGTGTTATATCAAGTTAAAGTTCGTTTATTTTATATTGAGGTCATGGAAGTTAGGTATATAGCCAAAGTTCGCGTATGTAGATAAATAACGAACTCTATCATTTTCTACCTCCCTTTAATACGATAATAGTTCATTCCTTTTATTACAATACACTATCAGCCAACGACTATTTTTAAACCTAACTTTAATAGATATAAGTTTACCTCGTTGTATAAACTTCTCATATCCTGTAATATTTAATTTCTGATCTTCACTCTGTAAATTCATATATCTGTCAAACAATACTTTGTGTTTATCCATTCCTTATGTCCTTTCTTGTTTTTACAAATCCTACGATAGGTTCTTATAAAGTATGGCCACCTTTGGCCATATTACTAAAAAATTGTTGAGATTACTAATTTATAAACGTTTACAGCTATTATACGTTATTAAACAATAGATCATGTAGTGCTGATCTTGTTAATATATTTGTTGATTGCTTATAATTCAATCTTTTTAGTTCAGGAACTGATTCAAGTCTTTTTCTCCAGCTAGTTTTAGTTCGTGCCATTTTAGCTGAATTTTTAATATTAGGGTGAGTTCCCTTATTAATTTTATAATTTTTTAACATTTAAACCGCCTCATTCTCCATGTGTATATATAAATATTACCATAATTTTGTATTCTTTTACATTAACTTTGTGTTAAAAAAGTTTTTGCCATGTATTGTATTAAATAATGAGTTTAATTATAAAACAATAAATGCCGTGAAAACAGACTTCCACGACATTTGTGTTTTATAATTTTAATTAATTTTTTATAAGCTGATTTCTATCTTCCATTTGAGGTGGTTCTTCCATCCATTTATGTTTAATCATTAGTTTTCCACCTTTCTTTGCATAAGTAAATGCCTCTTTTCCAATAAGCGCAAGTTTAAGAGGTAAATCATTTCTCAGACTATAAGATGTACCTGAAACACTGAAAGTTAGTGCCGAACCGGACATTAAACTTGTTGTATACATCATAAGTTTATCTGAATAGGGTGGTTGAGTTGAATCTGTAGCTTTGCCTGCCCATGTACTTGGAGGAAGAATATCACTTTGCGATAATACATCACTCAATTTAGAGATAATCTTTTTTGCTAACTCTTTACCTTCTATAAAGTATTCTTTAACCTCACTCTCGGTTGCAACTTGTGCAAATCCTGTCATCAATTGCATACCAAAGATGTTATCTTCGATTATTTCATTAAGAAAACCAACCTCAATTGTATTTAATGCTCGTTTATCCGAAAAAGGATTAATTCCACTCATATATTTTTTATCTTCAATAAATTCTACTTTCTTTGGGAAAGTCACATATGGTGACTTTGCGAGAACTCCTTTTTTTAATAGATAGTTTGTTGTCATAACGTAATATTTATCAGCAATATCATAGTTAAGCTTTAATATATCATGAACCTCTTTCATATATGACATAGCTGTAAATATAGCAGAATGACTAAAATTTAATTTCATTAACTGGCGAAGATTCATTATTTTAAAAATATCATCAAATAGGGAGGGAGCTTCTTTGAACATATCACGTTCATCAAATCCTATTGGAATAATTACATTTTCACTATTAAATAAATTCACAATTTTATCTTTTAGACCTTCTGCGTCAGTAATATAGTTACTTAGTATGTTTTGAGCCTCTTTATCAATAGTTTTATCTTTCATAAACTTACATTTTATTATTAATGCACTTCCTGATATATAAGTCATCCACATTGTGCCTAATTCTGATGATGTTAATTGTATTTTCGCTTCTGTTGTCATATATAGGCCTTCTCTCTATTTAAATTTTTATTGTTGTCATTAATATTTAAATTAAATTCGTATTACCTTATAATGCTATAAGGTACTTTCATGATTAAAAAAATAATATTATAACCTATTAGTACTAGAATACACGCATAAATTGGTTTTTTATAATGCAGTATTAAAACTAAAAACATTATGTAATCAAATATCAGAGTATACCATATATTCCATCCGTTAAAGTGATTGAAATATCCGAATTTAATAGCAATAGATTCGGCAATCGAATATACAGCTACATAAAAAGAAACATGGATAATCTTTTTTGTTGTTTTTCTAGGTAAATGTGGAATAAACATCATTATTGTACTTGAGTATATCGTTATACACACAAATAAATCTGTAAAGGTATGATTTATTATTACTGGTTTATATGACCATAACGGATGATTATATGTTAATATAGAAAAAATTACGCTAGTTAAAATAAAAAATAATATTGTTGAATAGTATTTTCTCCAATTTCTCCAATCTCCTAATTTATAGCAAATAGCAATAGATACTACTGATAAAAAAATTAGATACATAAACTCACCTACTTTTGTGAACGAATTATGACAGACAAATAATTGATATCTTTACTTTAGTAATACCCATATTTTCATAAAATATTAATGACTTACTTGTGTCTGAAGTTTTAATATATGAAAATGGATGGGGAAAAAACAATGTCGTGAAAGTTTAATTTCACGTCGTTTGTTAAACCTATATAACGAGCCTATACCCTCATTCATGCTCTTTTGATATGCAATAAGTTTCTATTTTACTGCATAAAAGGTGTCTAATTGAGAATATACAATGTTTTATGCATGATTTTTGCTTTACAATAATTGCTATTTAGTCAAAATTAAAGTAATATGATATTACCTTTATTTTGACAAATGTTTTTAAATACAAAGATAATTAGTTGGGCTCCACCTTCCTAATTACCTTTGTATTTTTTTATTACCAATAAACATATACAATATTACAATATAGTTTTTATCTAACCTTATTTTGTAATATTAACTTGTCGGCTATCATTGCCATAAATTCTGAATTAGTAGGTTTTCCTTTTTTAATATTTATTGAATACCCAAAAAATTTATTAATAGTTTCAACTTGACCTTTATTCCAGGTGACTTCTATCGCATGCCTCATTGCTCTTTCTATCCTACTATCAGTAGTATTAAATTTTTCACCTAGCAATGGGTATAATTTTTTTGTAATTGATGATAAAAGTTCAATATCATTCACTAACATGTTTATTGCTTCTCTTAAATACATATAACCTTTTAAATGAGGAGGTATACCAATTTCATGCATAATATTAGTTATCTGAGCAATTATATCAACTTGATGATATGTATTAGTTTTTATATCAGCATTATCATTACAGATAAGTGCTTTTTTTATATGTGTACTACCACCTATAGTGCTATTTAACATCTGCCGTATTTTTTTAATTAAAACTTCTATGTCAAAAGGCTTTAAAATATAATAATCTGCGCCTAGCGATATGGCTCTTTGTGCTATTTTATCATTACCAACTGCCGACAAAACTATTATGCGTGGCATTGGTTCTAAATTAATTGTATTTATTTCTTCTAGGACCCCCAAACCATCAAGAATAGGCATAATTAAATCAAGTATTATTAAATCAGGTTTTTTTCCCTTAACTAATTTTAATGCTTCCACTCCATTTACTGCTATGCCAGCAACAACCATATCATTCTGCATTGAAAAACAATCATTAAGAATATTATCAAATTCTCTGTTATCATCAGCTATAATTATGCTTATTTTTGGTTCTTCCATATTGCTTATCCCCTTTACTTAACTCTCATCTTATTTGTTTTATATATAAATAATTTCGTTTTTTATATTGGATAAATAAAATACATTTTTACTTAATTATACTATTAATATTTTAATTTCATATAAAAAGTTATTTAATTCTAAACTTAATAAGTCTTACATTTTCCTTAGATTATTGGTATTGTTATTAAAATAAAAGGCATACAATATAACTGAAAATTATATTGTATGCCTTTTTAGTTTTAGAAAGTAATGTTTTCAATGCCTAATAAGTCTGTAATAGACCCAATGTGAAAGTAACTCAATTGGTATTGTGTTACTTTCACATAGTATTTGAGTTAACTTTATTAAATATATTTAATAAGTTCTCCGTTAGTTCTACAAAAAAATATAATAGCCTAGCAATTATACTAGACTAAAATTCTACCAGTTCTAAAATAATTATTTTTTATATTTACTTATAGTGTCATCATTAAGTATATTTATATTTATATTTATATTTTCTTTATCTAGCATCTTTTTATTAATATCATTATTCTTAAATATATTTACATCCTCTTTATACTCATTGTTTTTTATGTACTGCATAGCTTCTTTATTAAATATATAACACTGTTCAATAAATCTATTATCAATAATTGTTTTACTTATGCCTAAATTACTGCTAATGTTTCTTAGGCTCTCACCTTTTACAAGTATATTATTAATATATTTTAACTGATCCTGTATATCTAATTTATTAAACTCCTGTTTATCCAATATCATCACCCCAATAACATAATTATAACATTAATATATATAGGGATTGTTTAAGACCGGAATTAATTATAAACCAATACAATAAGTCCATAATTATCTTTTCTCATTAAGGCTATTCTAATGCTGATTATTTATAAAATTACAAAGTATATCAACTTGCTAAAGAGTGAGTATTAATTTGTAAAAAAATGAGACGCTAATTATTAATATTGGTTAAATATATTATATTACTGAGAATGTAAGGTTTTATCCAAAATCATACAGTGATATTCTTTTCAACAATCCAATAAAATAAAAACAATACAATAATTATCTATTGTATTGCATGGATATCATATTCCAAACATATAATTTTTAACATGTGATGCAATTAATGCAGAATCAATGGCAGTTATTTCAATACATAATAAAATCACGTTAATAGTTTACTTTTCCACTGGCTACAGAGATGCTGCCTACCCCCTCCAAAAAATAATAATTAAGGATTAGCTTGTCCAATTCTTGACTTAAAGAAACAACTTCTGAATCAACAAGGTTTTCAGTGACTTCTAGTAACCTTTCTAACTTATTTCTAAGCAATTCTAATTTTTCTTTTTTTGCTCTTTTTATATCTTTATTAATAACCTCATCAAGTCTATCTGAAATCTTTATCTGTTCAAAACCATA
>NZ_CALEVF010000138.1 GCF_937920395.1 uncultured Clostridium sp.
TTATCTTCTGGTAATACTTCAGCTAGTATTGTATCAATACCAACTTGCCTTGCGATTGCTCCTGCTGTCCTTTTATTATCACCAGTTATCATTGCAACCTGTATTCCCATGCTATGAAGTTTTTCTATAGCTTTTTTACTATTTTCTTTTACTGTGTCAGCCACTGCAATAATCCCACTTAGATCGCCTTCAATAGCAATAAACATAGGAGTCTTTCCTTCTCCTGCAAGTTTATCTGATGCTTTCTCTAAATTTAATAAAGAAATATTGCTTTCATCCATAAGTTTTTTGTTTCCAAGTAATATTTTTTTACCATCAATAGTTACTTCTATACCTAAACCTGGAATAGCCTTAAATCCCATTGATTTTTTAAGTTCCAATCGCCTTTCCTCGGCTTCTTTAACAATAGCTTCACCAAGTGGATGTTCAGAACCTTTTTCTGCCGTGGCCGCTATTTGAATTAAATAGTCCCCATTCATTCCCTTTACAGTAACTATATCTGTTACCTTTGGTTTTCCTTCAGTAAGTGTTCCTGTCTTATCAAATACTATAGTTTGAATCTTATGCGCAGTTTCTAGTGCTACACCACTTTTTATAAGTACGCCATACTCTGCACCCTTTCCTGTCCCAACCATTATAGCTGTAGGTGTTGCAAGTCCTAGAGCACAAGGACACGCAATAACAAGTACTGAAATAAATATTGTTAAAGCAAAAACTCCTGTTTGACCAGATAAAAGCCAAGCTAATGATGATACCAGTGCAAGTCCTATAACCACAGGAACAAAGTAACTTGATATAACATCTGCCATTTTAGCTATTGGTGCTTTTGAACCTTGAGCATTTTCAACTAATGTTATTATTTGTGCAAGCGCCGTATCTTTACCAACTTTGGTTGCTTTGAATTTAATTGATCCATTCTTATTTATACTCGCTCCAATTATTTTATGTCCAATGCCTTTCTCCACTGGCATACTCTCACCAGTAAGCATTGACTCATCTACAGATGTGGTTCCTTCTACAACCTCACCATCCACAGGCATTTTTTCACCAGGTTTTACAACAACTATATCTCCAACCTCAACGTCATCAATTGAAATTTCAACTTCTTTATTTTTTCTAATTATAATTGCAGTTTTAGGTTGAAGGCCCATAAGCTTTTTAATTGCCTCAGATGTCTTTCCTTTAGTTACTGATTCTAAATACTTACCAAGAGTAATAAGAGTTAAAATTACACCTGCTGATTCAAAATACATTTCATATCCAGTATTACCAAGCATTATTTCATATACTGCAAATAAACTGTATAAAAATGCAGCTGACGTTCCCATTGATATTAATGAATCCATATTAGGGCTTAACCTTGATAAAGACTTGAATCCTACTATAAAATATCTTCTACCCGTAACCATTATTGGTAGAACAAGTACAAGTTCTAGGATAGCATATCCTTTTAAATGCATCATAGGATCAATGATACCTGGCAGCATAATATTTAACCTTCCAGTAATCATTGGTAACATTGCAATTAAAAGTAGCGGAACTCCGAAAATTGCAGAAATCAAAAATCTATTCCATAGAGCTTTGATCTCTTTTTCCTTTTTTTCTTTATCCAAATCCACATTACTTTCTTCCTCTAGTGCCGTGTAACCTCCTTTTGCTATAGCCTTCTTTATATCACTCGTTTTAACTAATGATGGCTCAAAAGATACCGTTAGTTTTTCTGTGGCAAAGTTAACATTGGCTTCTATTACTCCATTAAGTTTTCTAGTTATTCTTTCTATATTCTTTGCACATGATGCACAGGTCATTCCCTCTAGCTTTAAAGTTTTATTAGTTGTTTCAACTAATATCTTGTACCCAGCCTTCTCAACCGCATTTTGTATGTCGGCTAATTTTATCAATGAATCGTCATAACTTATCTTTAATTTTTCTGTAGCGATATTCACACTTGCGTCTTCAACACCTGGTAATTTTTTTGAAACTCTTTCGATAGTTTTTGCACAAGCCGCACATGTCATACCTTCAACTTTAAGTATTTTATTTTTCATAATCCATTCCTCCCTATATTAATTGCTATTACTTGTTATTAATTAATTTAGTAAGTAGCTCTATTATCTCTGCAACTTTTTCCTCACCTGTGTTATTAATAAATGCATCCTTTACGCAATTATTAAGGTGTTGTTTCAAAATCAGCATATTTGCTTTTTTAAGTAATGACTGCACAGAGATTATTTGATTTGATATATCTATACAATATCGGCCTTCATCCATCATCTTTATTATTCCTTCAATTTGCCCTTTTGATGTCCTAAGCGACTGAATCGCTTGCACTTTATCATTATTCATTTAAATTTCCCTTTCTTAATGCGTCGTAAAACAATATTGCTAAGCACATTTCCCATCCCTGGAGGGGGGAGGGTACTACCTAAAAATATTAAGTTGATAATATCTTTTCTTTAATAACATAATACCAGTTCATTATGTAGATTTTATGAAGATAATCTACTTTTAAAACTATTTTATTAGTTTACCCCTGAACCATATAAAACGTTATAAGAGAAAAAGTTATGAGAAGTATTAAAACTAATATCTTTAAATACATAGGTGTCATAACATTTTTATCCTTTTCAATTTTATACTTATTATCTCTTTTTAAATAAGAGTGTATTACTAATCCAGCAACTATAAATACTAAACTTAACAAATGGGATATCGAAAAAGGTCCCCAAATTACTGGATTAATTCTAAAGAACTCAACAATTCCTCTAATTAGTGAAAAACCAATAATATAAGTAACAAACAATTCACCATCATACTTTTGCTTTTCGCTTTTTCTCCACAAAACAACAAATAAAATATAGTCTAAAATAAATTCATATACTTGAGCAGGATGCAGAATATTACCTCCTACATTAACTCCCCAAGGCAAAACATTTGTCATTACCTTGCCAAACACATCGCAACCGACTCTTCCTATACCCTGAGCAAGAGCTGCAGCCATTACAAAAATATCTGCTAATTTAAAGAACGATATTTTAACCTTAATAGAATAAATGTATCCGGCAACCACTGCAACTAAAATTCCACCATGTATAGATAATCCACCTTCACTTATTTTAAGTATCTCCATTGGGTGACTAAAATAGAATGAAGGATTATAAAAGAGTATATAAAATAACCTAGCACCAACTACACCAGCAATTACTCCAATAATTACTAAGTTAAATATAATATCGTCTTTAATTCCTCTTTTTTTTGCTTGCCATTCAGCAAATAACGTTGCTGCTATTATAGCAATTGCAACCATTAACCCGAAAAAATACACATGAAAAGGCCCAAAACTAAACAATTCTTTCATTATTTATTCTCCCCCTACTATTTGGGTAGTGTAAATTTTTTTACACTACTTATTTGTTTTTTTCTTTATATATCAACGG
>NZ_CALEVF010000139.1 GCF_937920395.1 uncultured Clostridium sp.
AAACTTACAGATGAATTTTATAAAAATGGTTGTGATAAAGTTCAATTTTGCATAGCTACTAATCCTGGTGAGCCATTAAATCCTTTAGAAGAAATAGTGTCTGGAGGAGAATTATCCCGTATCATGCTTGCACTTAAAACTGTATTTGTGGATAAAGATGAAATACCAACTGTTATATTTGATGAAATAGATACTGGAATTAGTGGAAGAATTGCGCAATGTGTCGCAGAAAAAATGTATCTAATATCATTAAAACATCAGATTTTTTGTGTGACTCACTTGCCACAAATAGCTAGTATGGCTGATATAAATTATTTGATATCTAAAAATGTTATAAATGATAAAACATATACTAATATTATACGAATGAATGATAAAGAAAAACAACAAGAAATAGCTAGAATGATTGGTGGCACAGAGGTCACTAAATTAACTTTAGAAAATTCTAAGGAAATGATCATATTGGCTAATAATCGAAAGAAAAAATAGTTTTGATTTTATAAGAATCTAGTAATAAAAATTTATATAAAGGAGAAAATAAAGTCATATATATGACTTTATTTTTTTTGCTTTTAAAGTCAGAATAATTATAAGCCTATTACTTTATTGATTTATAAATATTTTATAGAGGTTTAAATATATAAAATATTTTAATTAAATTCAAATAAGGATAGTATTGCATTAATTATATAATAATTGCAATATAGAAGAAATTTTTAAATTCATGATAATTTAGTTTAGAATATATGTCTTTGACTATTTTTGAATTAATATTATAGCATAATATGGAGATTTGGAGGGTAACTTAAATTTATATTTATAAGAGAAGAAGGAGGTAAAGCTTATGAAAAAAAGATTGAATATATTTTGTTTACTTATGACATCAATACTAATAATAGCTTTAGGTGTCTGTTTTAAAAACAAAAGTATAGCTGTTTCTATTTTTGACAAACCAAGTTCAATATCATATTCTAAAAACATTATAAACTTAAAAGCAAATACAAATAATGCTCTATCTAATAATTATATAATTAGAGAAGAGAAAAAATTAAAAATTGATACAAATGACTTATTAAAAATAAATCCAACTTTTTTTAAAAATAATCAGAATATAATGGTTTATCCAGGAGGTCAACCAATTGGAGTTAAACTAAACACTAAGGGCGTTTTAGTAGTAGCTTTATCTGATATTGATGGTGTTAATGGTAAAATTCAGAGCCCTGCTGCAACTGCAGGTGTAGAAATTGGAGATAGTATAATAAAAATAAATAATATTGTTATAAATCATGCTGAAGATGTAAGTAGGTTTATAAATAAAGGGAAAAACACAGAACTTACGCTTAAAATACAACGTAGAAATAATACAAAATTTTTTGATATAAAGGTTAAGCCCACAACAGATTCAGCAGATGGTAAACAAAAAATTGGCTTGTGGGTACGTGATTCTACTGCAGGTGTTGGTACCTTAACATTTTATGATAGCAAAAACAATAAATTTGCAGCTTTAGGTCATCCAATTACGGATTCTGATACTGGAACAATATTAAGCGTTAATAATGGTGTGATAATATCTTCTAATATAGTATCTATAAAAAAGGGAACTAGAGGAACTCCAGGAGAATTGAGAGGTATTTTTATAGATGAAAACAAAATAAAAGGTCAATTAATTAATAATACAGAATGTGGCATATTTGGAAATGGAACTAAAAGCCTTATAAATAATAAATTTAACAAACCTATGAAAGTAGGTCTTAGAGATGAGATTGAAGAAGGAGATGCACAGATTTTAACTACTGTAAATGGCAATGAGCCGGAATTATTTAAAATAAAGATTCAAAAACTATTACCACAAGATAAAGCTGGTTCAAAAAGTATGATAATTAAAATTACAGATCCTAGACTTTTAGAAAAAACAGGAGGTATAGTGCAAGGTATGAGTGGTAGTCCAATAATTCAAAACAATAAAATAGTTGGAGCAGTAACCCATGTTTTAATTAATAAACCTGATGTTGGATATGGTATATATATCGAATGGATGCTGAAAGATGCAGGCATTTTATCAAAATAACTAGCATTATCTAAAAAAAAGAGGTAAAATGGACATAATAGGATATAGGATAGCAGATGTTATCCTATACATTACAAAATTATGATAAATTATCATTTGCTTGTAATATTTTGAATACATGAAGGAATTGTAATTCTTTTGTAAAATTAATATTTATCAAGATATGGGAATTCATTTATAAAGGGGAGTTAGAATATGGAAGAACCAAGAATTAGTGTTCTTATTGCAGATGATAACAAAGAGTTTTGCAATATTTTAAATGATTATTTGTTAAGCCAAAGAGATATTATGGTTACAGGTATTGCAAAAGATGGAATAGAGGCTCTTAAGTTAATAAAAGAGAGAAAACCTGATTTAGTAGTATTAGATATAATAATGCCACATTTAGATGGTCTTGGAGTGCTTGAACGATTGGGTAGTATGGACCTTAATCCAATACCTAAAATAATAGTCTTATCTGCAGTGGGACAAGATAAAATAACGCAAAGGGCTATATCACTCGGAGCAGATTATTATGTAGTAAAACCATTCGATATGGAAGTTTTTACAAAGCGAATAAGGCAGATGTTTAACAATACAATTTCAAGTGATAATAGTAAAAAATCAATTCCTTTTATTGATACAACTCAAGCTAGAAATAGTAACCGTAATGAACCAATGGACTTAGAAGCTGAAATAACAAATATAATACATGAAATTGGAGTACCAGCCCATATTAAGGGATATATGTATTTAAGAGAAGCAATTACTATGGTAGTAAATGATATTGAACTCTTATCTGCAGTGACAAAAGAATTATATCCATCTATTGCTAAAAAGTTTAATACAACGGCTAGCAGGGTGGAGAGAGCAATAAGACATGCTATAGAAGTAGCATGGGGACGTGGTCAAGTTGAGACGATAAACAAAATATTTGGTTATACTGTACATAATGCTAAAGGAAAACCAACTAATAGTGAATTTATAGCAATGGTAGCTGATAAGTTAAGATTACAAAATAGAGTTAGTTAAATAAATTAAGGGCATTCTTATATCAGTAACTGATATGGAGGTGTCCTTTAATTTGTTTATATTAAAGAAATGTATTTATTTATAAAGTAAGAATAAGTATAAATAAATTATGATATAATGTTGTAAGAGGTGATAATATGAACTTTGAAGTAGATAATCAGATGGTAAATAAAGAACCTACTGTACAAGCTGGTTCAACAGAACCTAGTAATATGATAATATCATATGAATTTGATTTGTTAGTAGAATCAAGTGGTCTAAGTTCAAGAGAACATTATACATTACCATATATTGAAAATACTAATATAAATGATTATATAGAAAATTTAGCTATTGATACTGGTAAACAGTTAGATAAAAAAGCAAATGAAGCTATAAAGTAAGAGTGTCCTTAATGGATACTCTTTTATTTTGTTTAATATTCCTTACTAAATTTAAAATTTAAACTTAAGAAAAATAATAGGATGTAAGCAAAAGCTCACATCCTGAATATTAATTAGAATTGTAATTATTAAGATATTCTTCAAAAGAATCGTAAATTAAATTGTCATTAGAAATTGAATCTTCCTTAGAATTAAGTTTAGTAGTTAATTTTTTAGTGGGTATTTTTTCTATTTTTTTAGTATTGATATTGATATTGAATCACCTCTATACAAGCATTATAACACAAAATATGTAATTCGTAAAGGATGTCACCTTTATATATTGAATTTAAAGAGAAGAAGTTAATTGAAAAAATGGTTATTAATGTTGAATTAAATATGCATATAAATTCCCTTACTATCATAAATATTAATTAAGATATCATAAGTATTTATTTTGTAGCTACCCGAAAAATGATTTAACTTAAAAAGTTAAAGTTTAACAAAGATATAACTTGGGTGGATTATAATAACATATTATGCACAGTTATAAAAAATAAAACGATTAATAAAGGGGGAAAATATGTCATCTAACGCATTAATAAGTAACGTAAATAAACATATACAAGAAAATCATTGGTTATATATTATAAGCATTTTGTGTATATTTACAGGGATAATTCTAGGAATTTATAGTGTGAAATACATGGGGGAAGTTGAACGAAATGATTTAGTAAATTATTTGACTAATTTTATTGATCCTTTAAACTCAAGTGGGATAAGTTACAAGTTAATATTTTTTCAATCAATTAAGAACAATCTACCAGTTATTGTTTTATTATGGTTTTTAGGTTTAACTATTGTAGGTTTACCAATTATTGTAATAATAGATTTATTGAAAGGATTTACAGTTGGCTTTACATTTAGTTTCATGATAAGTGGGCTAGGGAAAAGTGGAATAGGTATAGCAATACTAGGGGTATTACCTCAAAATTTAATTTATATTCCATGCATAATCTTTGCATCGGTGATATCGATGGAATTTTCTATAATGTTATTAAAAAATAAGTTTAATAAACAATGGACAAGTAGTGTATCTAGTAGAATTATATATTATAGCGTAATATTTATTATAATAATAGCTTTTTTGTTTATTGGGATAATTATAGAATCATATATTGCACCATATTTCGTTAAAAACCTTATAAATAACTTGGGAAGCCTAAGTAAATGAAGAATAAGGACTTATTCCATTTTGTTATGTTAACAATTAAATGTTTTGTTATCTTAATAGTAATTGGAGTTATTCTACCTAAGGTTGTAGATTATTCGCTTGAAAGATTGATTAATAATTCAAAGATATACAAAAACAGTATTGTGGTCTACAAATTAGTTGATAATAATTATAAATTGGCTTATAATTATATTCTTACATTTTATTTGTTTTTTAGAGTCTAATGGATATACAAATATTATATTCTCTATAATATAGGAGATAAATTATGAATGATTTATTGACAATTTATATAAAAAAATTACAAAATAATAATTTGACTAGAAATACGATTGAAGCTTATACGAGAGATGTTAAACGATTCATTGATTTCACGGAGAAAAGAAATGAAAACCAAGAAACAGTTGATAACATAACAATAATGGCTTATTCTGAGTACCTTAGAAAAGAAGGTAAAGCAAATAGTTCTATAGCAAGAAGTATTGTTTCTATTCGAAATTATTATAAATATCTTATTAGGAATAATCTTGCTCAAAATGATCCAACAGCCTATTTTTCTGTCCCAAAAATCAAACGAAATATACCTCAAATTTTATCGGTTGAGGAAGTAGATGAATTATTAAATCAACCAGATGAGTTAACAATTAAAGGGTGTAGAGATAAAGCAATGCTAGAATTAATGTATGCAACAGGCATGAAGGTTTCGGAACTTTTAAGTTTAACAATATATGATATTAATTTAGGCTCTTTATACATAACATGTAACAATGGTAGAAAAAATGAAAGAATAGTTCCAATAGGGAGCCATGCGGTTAGATGTATTTATGAGTATTTAAAAATTAGGTGTGAGATAAACTTAAATAATTCAAATTTACTTTTTCTAAATATAAAAAGTGACAAAATGACAAGACAAGGTTTTTGGAAAATTATTAAAGAATATGCTAAAACAACAAATATAAAAAAAACAATTAATTCATACACAATAAGACATTCATTTGCTGTACATTTATTACAAAATGGTGCAGGCATAAGCACAGTTCAGGAGTTACTTGGGCACAATAGTATGTCAACAACTCAAATTTATTCCACAATAGTTAAGAAAAATAAAATATCAGAGATTTACAAGAACACTTTTCCTAGAGCATAAATATTTTTATAAAAAACAATTTTAATAAAAAATTTGTTTTTATATCTTAAATCGAATACAAAAATAAGAATTCATCTTTACTTGTAAAGATGAATTCTTATTTTTGTTATATAGATGAAATAAATTTTTTAATTATTATAAATAAATAGTGATAATATCAATATGTTTTGGTAAAAATAATGTTATGAGTTTTAATCATTGCAGATGACCTGAAAAATTGTTATCTAGCATAAAGGATTATGAGGAGGAGAAAGATGAAAAGAACATTTAGAAATGCATTGTGTTTAATTTTATTATTAATTTTTACCATGCAGTTTTCGGGTATATCTGCTAAAGCAGCAAATATGCCCACTAAAACAGAAAATAAAGATAATAAAGGCATTGAGGTAAATGCAAGTTCAGCATTATTAATGGAGCCAACTAGTGGTAAAATAATATATGAAAAAAATTCTCATGAAAAATTTGCTCCAGCGTCAGTAACTAAAATAATGACAATGCTTATTGCTATGGAGGCAATAGATTCTGGTAAAATTAAATTAACTGATAAGATTACAATAAGTGAAAACTCAAAAAAAATGGGTGGAAGTAGTATGATACTTGATACAGGTGAAGTTAGAACCGTGGAAGAAATTTTAAAAGGAATCGCTATTGCATCAGGAAATGATGCAGCAGTTGCAATGGCAGAATACTTAGGCGGCAGTGAAGGGGCTTTTGTTAACATGATGAATGCAAGAGCTAAAAGTTTGAATATGAAAGATACTAGTTTTAAAAATTGTACAGGGTTAAGTGCTGATGGACATTTTACAACTGCGTATGATATTTCAATTATGTCTAGAGAATTATTAAAACATCCTAAAATATTAAAATATTCATCAACATACATGGAAACTATTTCTGAGGGAAGGAAAGCTCCTATAGGTCTAGTAAACCATAATAAGCTTGTTAGATTTTTTAATGGATGTGATGGACTTAAAACTGGATTTACAAATGAAGCGAAATATTGCATATCAGCTACTGCAAAACAAAATAATGTTAGAATGCTTGCAATAATTATGGGTGCACCAAGTTTTAAGGTGCGCAATAGCGATGCAAGTATGTTAATGAACTATGGGTTCTCTAAATTTGAGACTAAAAAGGTAATATTAAAGGATCAAGATTTAGAAAAAATAGTTTTAAATAAAAAAGGTGACAAATTTCTAATAGCTAAAGCTCAAGACGATTTACTTATAACTTTTGAAAGAGGTAATAAAAATATATTAACTAAGAAATTTATTTTAAAACAAGGGATAGAAGATTATAAAAAAAATGTAGTTATTGGATCTTGTGAAATATATGTTGATAACAAATTATGTGGCAAGGTTAATATTTATAGCGATAGAGATATTAAAAAGTCTAGGGTATGGGATAATATTATAAATAATTTTACAGATTTATTTGATAGAGCAATTTAATAAATATGTTTTTACAATCATATATTTTAAAAATAAATAAAGTAACTTCTGAGCAAACAGATACTAGCTTAGAGGTTATTTTTTTTATAAAATGTATCATTTTATAAATTTTAATATTATACTTAAATTAAACTTGATATAAAGAAGTAAATTAATGTTCACGTTTCTTTATAATTATTTGTTTATTTAGGAGAGAGTATAAATGCCATTAAGTATAAAAGTAACTAATTTTGAAGGCCCATTTGATTTATTATTACATCTTATAAAGAAAAATAAGATGAATATTTATGATATTAACATTGTTGAAATTACAAATCAGTACTTGGAGTATCTCAGAAGCATGAAAGAAATGGATTTAGAAATGACATCAGAATTTATTGTTATAGCTGCAACGTTAATTGAAATTAAATCAAAGTATTTGTTGCCAAAGAATAAAGAAGAAGTTAGTATTCAGGATGAATATGATGTGGAAAAAGAATTAATGGACAAACTAGTGGAATATAGAAAATACAAAGTTGTGGCTGAAAATTTGAAAGTTATGGAGAAAGAGACAGGTATAATGATTAGTAAAAAGCCAGAAATAATCGAAGAAGATAATCATAATACTAAAGAAGTAGATTTTTTAAAGGATGTTACAATTTTTGATTTGTATAATTTATATAATAATTTAATAGAAAAATATAAGAATAAAATGAATACAGATATTATTGTAAATAAAGAAATATTGATAGATGAATATAAAATAGAAGATAAAATGGAGGAATTAAAACAAAAGTTAAATGATTTTGGGAAAATTCAATTTACAAACCTAATCTATGGTTATTCATCTAAAATAGAAATTATTGTTATGTTCTTGGCTTTACTTGAGTTAATTAAGATTAGGAATGTACGAGTATTTCAAGAAAGTAATTTTAATGAGATATATTTAGAAAGGGTAAATTAATATGAATGTGAATGAATCAAATATTAAACAATTAGCAAGTAAGGATATTTCTACTAATGACATATATTATTCTATTATTGAATCATTGTTATTTGTAACTGGAGAATCATTAAAATTAACAGAGCTTGCAAATATTTTAGAATGTAGTATTGAATTTACAAGGCAGTTAATAAATGAATTAAAAGAAAAATATGAGCAGCAGCAGAGAGGCATTAAAATTATAGTAACTAATGAAGAATATCAACTTGTTACAAAACCATGTAATAGCGAGTATGTTCAAAAGCTATTAAAAATAAATATCAGGCAATCTTTATCTCAAGCCTCACTTGAAACTTTAGCGATAATTGCATATAAGCAGCCAATGACAAGAGTGGAGGTTGAAGACGTAAGAGGAGTTAAAAGCGATAGAGCAATTTATACTTTGTCAGAAAAAAAACTAATAAAAGAAAGCGGACGAAAAAATGTCCCAGGAAGGCCAATTATATATGTAACAACGGATGAATTTCTTAAACATTTTAATTTTCATAATCTAAATGAAATGCCTTCTTTAGAAGATTTTAATAAAGAAAATTTGAAGCCCGAGGTTGATATAAATAAGGTTGAATAAATATTTTAAAGACTAAGTATACACATAGTTATAACCCCATAATAATAAGGATTTTAATTTTATAAACCTTATTATTATGGGGTTAATATTTTAATTTTATAAGTTATTGTATTCATTTAATATTAATTATCATTCATTACATTTTTGTTTATTGTCACATTCTTTATCTTCAGGTTCTGCATCTTTTGTACTTTTATCTTTAAACATACCCTTAATAATATCAATAACTTGTGGTACAGTATCAACGATTTTATCGTATGTATTTTGCTGATCTACAGATAGAAGCCTAATTGAATCGTTTTTAACAACTAAAAATGCAACTGGCTTAACAGTGACTCCAGCACCAGAACCACCTCCAAAGGGATATTTACTAGCTGAATCAGTTGTATTCATATTGTTAAATTCACTACCTCCAGAAGCAAAACCAAAACACACTCTTGAAATAGGAATGATTGTAGTTCCATCTAATGATTTCACAGGATCGCCTACAATGGTGTTAACATCTATCATATCCTTTATACTCTCCATGGTGCTCCTCATTAAATTTTCAATTGGATGATTATCCATGTACATTTCCTCCTCTATATTTTTTTATATTTATTTTGTTAGGTTTTATGTTTATAAGGCAAGGTAATATTATAAATGCCATATAAATAATTTTTACAAAATTGATGTAGATTATACTCGAAATTTCCATATTAAGATTATTTTCTTTAAAATGAGGCGTAACTTTAAGATCTATGTTTTTAACCTTAACAAAATTTATTAATATTAGATACAAAAGGCTATAGGTTGAATGAATTAAACCAAATACAATAGCTACTAAGGCAGCATCGTCGAATCCATATTCTAGTTTAGTATTTAAAATTAACGTTGGCTTAAATCTTGAATTCTTTAATTTATGAATAATTAAATTTATATCTTTAAAAATTAATCGCTTAAAAAATCTTTTTTTAGGTTTTGATTGTGATTTATCTTTTGAATTGTTTTTTAAAGGTTTATTTACCTCTAGTTTCTTTTTATATATATAAATTTCCAAGACTTTGTTTGTGTATTTAAGAGTTATTTTTAAATGGATTGGAAATAATATAATTGTTAA
>NZ_CALEVF010000140.1 GCF_937920395.1 uncultured Clostridium sp.
ATTATAGACCATATTATTTTTATATGTCAGATGATAAGATTTTTGTTGAGGCCAAGTATAAAAATAAATCAATTATATATAATATATACGATTTTGAGCATGCTCTTGTCATAAAAAAATCATTGAAGCAATCAGTTCCAGGGCTTTTTTAGTACTGGAACAAGAAAAATAACGATTAAAAATAAAGCTCCAATAAAAACTCCCCTCAGCCTAGATTAGAATCCAAGCTTTTCATCTATCAGTATGATTTCCATATCGGTGTTATTCATCTTTTTATAATAAATTAAAAGACCATTGCAAATACGATCTGGACTGGAACAATTATAACAACGATCTCCTTTTACTGCACACGGCGTTCTTAATCCTAATCGCTTGGCATTACCAGGTGCAGCAATGTTACGAGCACGCCATATAGCAGCTTCAAGCGTAGGTTCAATTTTATTTGTGCTGACAACAAAATATACCTTCTTATGACCAAACAATGAACCAGCTATACGATTACCCGTACCATCAATATTTACCATCTCTCCCGTTTCTGCCAGCGCATTCACTGAAGTGAAAAAAATATCTGTAGTCAAACACTTTATTGCAGTATCACGAAATGTTGCCTCTGCCTTACAATGCTTAGGGTCAACAACCTTGTTATGTACAGAAAGCTTATCAAACAAGTTCATATTAAACATAGTTTCAGAATCACCAAAGCCTATATATTCGCCATTTAATCTACTTTCTAAATACTGTGATGCATCTTTAGCAGTTTTAAATAAACTAACCTCATAATTATTTTTTTCAAGTGCTAAAATGGTTTTTTCAATATTCATAATTTCACTATACCTCCAAAGTTTTTTAATTATATTTGTTTATATAAATGTTTTAACAATACTATCTTCTTTTTATAATCTTCTTCATCATCTAAAATAATATTCTTTTGAGATAAATTAAATAGAACTTTAACACTTTCATCATACTTCTTGAGATTTTCCTTACTCTCATCAACTAAATTAAGATTGCATAATGATTTTTCATATTCATCATCATTAAGTATATTATTGCTCTTTAAATCATTAAGTGTTGAAATTACATCAACATCAAATTTAGTTTTATTACTATGTTTATTGTCAGTATATATTCTATTCAATTGATAAAATGCAGGACTAATAAAACCAACTACCCCAAACAAAATAATACCAAACTCACCAGCTTGACCACCAATATTTAAAATTACCGATCCCACTATTCGGCCTAAAAATCCACATATTATTGAGTATATAATTAACTGAATAGTTATCACCCCTTCTTCTATGACTTTTGATTTTTCACAAACTCGACTTCAATCTATAAAAATTATAACATATCCTCATATAACTATATTCCGATAATAGTAAATATCTTTACGTTCTCCCCCTAAACCCATCCTAATATGGATTTTCTCCGGAAGTGACCTGAAATAAAAAATGAAGAAACAATTGAAATCCTATTAAGAAATTCTTGTTTTGTCAATATTAAATTCTCGTGAGACCTCCTGAAAGGAAGCCTAGCGAACTATCCCCCCCTAAACCCACCCTAGTATGGATTTTCTCGGAGTGACTTGAAATAAGAAGTGCAGAAACAATTGAAATCTCATTTAGAAATTCTTGTTTTGTGAATGTAAAATTCTCGTGAGACTTCCTGAAATTAAGTCTAATGAACCATCCCTATATACCCACCCTAGTATGGATTTTTTCCGGAGGTGACTTGAAATAAGAAGTGAAGAAACAATTGAAATCCCATTTAGAAATTCTTGTTTTGTGAATGTAAAATTCTCGTGAGACTTCCTAAAAGGAAGGCTAGCGAACCGTCAGTATGCCGAATGTGAGCGATAGAGGATTTTACGTAAGCAAAACATTAGAATTTCTTAATGAGATTTCATGTTTCAAACTC
>NZ_CALEVF010000141.1 GCF_937920395.1 uncultured Clostridium sp.
CAAATCTTAAAAGTTATCCACAGTTTTTATTTTTGAATTCTGCAAGCCCCTAAAACTATATCTTAATATATTTTAAGTTGCAAAAAACATTTACTTGTAAGCTATTACTTCAATTTCAATTAATGCTCCCTTAGGTAGTCCTTTTATGGCTATACATGATCTTGCTGGTTCATTTTTCTTAAAATATTCACTGTAAATTTTGTTTACACTGTTAAAGTTGTCCATATCGGTTATGAATACATTCGTTTTGACTACATCTTCAAGTTTAAATTCGGAAGCATCAAGCAAATGTTTAATGTTTTCCATAACGCGCTTTGTCTGAGCTTCTATACCTCCCTCTACAATAGATCCGTTTTGTGGATCTATACCAATCTGTCCTGAGGCAAACATAAAATTACCAGTTATGACAGCCTGCGAATAAGGTCCTATAGCCTTCGGACATAAAGCAGTTTCAATAACTTTTTTCATATAATGTATCCTCCTTCTTCTATATTTTTTTTAATTACTATTCTTTTTTAATTACTAAAAAAGAATAGTAATATTGGGTCATTAGTGGCTGACTTTCCCAAACTTTTGTGGTGCTTTTGCACTAGAATCATTATTTTACTATTAAATCAAGAGCTTGTTTTAAATCATCTATTATATCTTCTGCATTTTCTATACCAACAGATAATCTTACAAGACCATCACTTATTCCAGCAGCATGTCTTTCTTCTGGTGAATATGGTGAATGAGTCATAGAAGCAGGATGCTCAATAAGAGTTTCAGTATCTCCTAAACTTACTGCAAGTGCAGCTAATTTTAAATTGTTCATAACTAATGCACCTTCTGCTACACCACCTTTTAATTCAAAGGAAATCATAGCACCTGGAAGTCTCATTTGAGATTTAGCAAGGTTATAATATTCGAAACTTTCAAGACCAGGATAATATACTTTTGAAACAGCAGGATGTGATTCTAAGAATTTAGCAACTTTCATAGCATTTTCACAATGTCTATCCATTCTTATAGGTAAAGTTTTCATTCCCCTTATAATAAGGTATGCATTAAAAGGACTAAGTACTGCGCCAGTCATATCTTTTAATCCAAACATTTTAACTTGATCTATAAATTCTTTTTTACCAATTGCAAATCCGGCTATAACATCTCCATGTCCATTTAAGTATTTAGTTGCAGAATGAACAACTACATCAGCACCTAATTCTAAAGGTTTTTGAATATAAGGAGTACAGAATGTATTATCTACAAATAGAAGGCAGTCCTTATTATTTGTATGTGCTAGAATAGATATTTTTCTAATATCATTAATTTTTAGTGTTGGGTTTGCTGGTGTTTCAAGATAAACAACTCTTGTATTTGGCTTTAAAGCATTTTTTACCTCTTCAAGGTTTGTTGCATCAACAAACGTTACATCAATTCCAAATCTTGTAAGTCCATGGTTTAAAAGAGAAAAAGTACATCCATATAAAGTATCTGATGCAACTACATGATCACCAGCTTTTAATGCAGTCCATAGTGAAGCAGAAATTGCTCCCATACCAGATGCAGTAGAAACAGCAGCTTCTCCACCTTCTAATAAAGCTATTTTCTCTTCAGCTTCTGCGCAAGTTGGATTTCCAAGTCTAGAATATACATATCCACCTTCCTTGCCGGCAAATCTTCTTCCACCTTGTTCTGCTGAATCAAATATAAAAGTTGATGTTTGATATATTGGTGTAGCTAAGCAACCATATTGCGTGTCACCAACATGACCACCATGTACTGCTAATGTGTTAAATCCCAATTTTTTTACTTTTTCCATAAAATTTATCCTCCTAACCATTTTTATTTGTATAATACTTATAAGAGCAAGTTCTATGCCAAGTATGTAACACAGTAGTTATAATGGTGTTGTAATTATTGTGTAAAGGTTTCCAACCATTTTTTAAAGCAAGTGTAAAGGTTTATTGACGTGTGTCAATAAACCTTTACACTTGCTCTAAATTTGCATATGAATGTAATATAAATTAATGAAAATCTATTCCATATTTATTTAATTTATTTATTATGGTAGTATGAGATACTCCAAGAGATTTGGCAGCTTTTCTACAGCTTTTATGGCTTTCCATAGCAGTAATAAGGGCTTTCTTTTCAGCATCTGCTACTACATCTTTCAATTTAAAATTGAAGTTACAATTTGTGGAGGTTACTTCATCACTTGTAGTTTTTTCAAAGCCCATAATTAAATTTTCTTTTTTAAGAAACTCTCCATGACACATATTCATAGCTCTTTCTACAACATTTTTTAATTCACGTATGTTGCCAGGCCAATCGAACTTTACTAGTTCTTCTATGAATTCCATTTCTGTACCTTTTATGTTTTTACCTACCTGCTTATTTAAGATTTTTATAAAAAAGTTAACTAACGTAGGTATGTCATCCATACTATCTCTAAGACTAGGTATATATATAGGTATTACATTTAATCTATAATATAAATCTTCTCTAAAAGTATCTTTTTTAATCATATTCTCTAAATTCCTATTAGTTGCTGCAATTATTCTTACATTTATTTTTTCTTCTAGAGTATTGCCTATTTTCCTTATAGTCCCTTCTTGTAAAACCCTTAAAAGTTTTGCTTGAAGTGGAAGAGATAATTCACCTATTTCATCTAAAAATAAAGTGCCATTATCTGCTGCTTTGAATAATCCAACCTTACCCTTCTCGGCTGCACCGGTAAAGCTTCCTTTTACATATCCAAAAAGTTCACTTTCTATAAGATTATCTGGAAGAGCAGCACAATTTATAGCCAAAAAAATTTTATCTGCTCTTAAGCTTAACTTGTGTATAGCTTTTGCAAATAGTTCCTTTCCTGTACCACTTTCACCACGGAGAAGTATGGTTGAATTACTTTTTGCTACAGATTCACATATATTTTTAGTTTTTAGAATAGAAGAACTATTTCCTATAATATCTTTAAATATGAAATCTTCTTTTGAAGTAATGACGTTTGACATTTCAATTACTTCATTAATATCTTTAAGTGATGCAACTGCAGTTATAGTTTTTCCTTTATCATCTTTTACAGAACGCCCTGAAGTAATATAGTGAAAACGGTTTTTACCGATTTTTGTAATTACTTCAATGTTATCATGATCTTTACCAGTTTTTAAAAGGTTGATAATGGGTCCTTCAAATCCAAGTCCAAAAAGTTCTTTTATGTTTTTTCCAACTACATTTTCTTTTTTTACATGAAAAACTTTTTCACAGTAATTGTTGAAAAGTTCTACCTCTCCATTATCGGTTATAGCAAGTATACCATCTTGCACCGCATCTATAATAGCGCGAAGTTTCCTTTCATTTTTTTCATAAGAAAGCAGTTCAATTTCATGAACTTTTAAAACACCATTTATATTAAGTAAATTTGCAATAATATTTACTTTTTCCTCTTCATCTTGCAAGTTTTCCACTTTCACATATACTTTATTTGGAAAAACTTCAAGAGAATGAATACTTATGTTATTCTCATAAAGTTTTTTTGAAATATCTAAAACCATTCCAATTCTATCTCGTGAAATTATTTCAAATCGTAAGTATGTTTTCATGAATATCACCTTTCCTATAATATAGTTAGGCGTTTGCAATACACTGCAACCCGTCTTTATGCAATGCTTTGTGTTTTTATTTTACAGCGTATTTTTTTAGTTTCGCAAATATGAATTGAGTCATTACACGGATTCTAATACCAAGTGCGTAGCTAAAATATAGTTAATGTAGTCGTTTTCATTAGGCTCGTTATCTCAATAGCAAGCTTGTACTGTAAACATATTATCTTGAGTATGTTTATTATTTTCTTTAACCATCCCTTTTCCACCTTAAGGTGCTTTTCATTCAAGTTAAACTTAATTTACTCTAATTGCATTCTATTTTCTTACTATTATACCATAGATTATATTGGAATTAAATTAATATGAAAAAACATAAACAAACTACCCAAGGTAGTCTACTTATGTTTTTACATTACTTATACAATTTATGAGGAGCACTAAAAAGAAGAGTATCTTGTTATATTTTTATACTCACATAGCAGGAGAGTCTTTTTCTTCGAGCTTTAATGCACCTTTAGCTGGAGTTTTAAATCTAGGTACACCAAGTATTATAGCAAATATTGATGAAATACCTAAAAGGTATGGATAACAAAGGTATTTCATTATTAAAAATGGTGAAATTGCTGCAAGACTAGAAGCAACCAAAAGTTGGGCACCATAAGGT
>NZ_CALEVF010000142.1 GCF_937920395.1 uncultured Clostridium sp.
TATTTATTCTGCTATAAAAAAGCCATTCTTTAGGATGATATGCTTTCCAGTAATCTCTTAGTATTTCCAAATTATCTTGTGAAAGTAATGCATATCTATCTTTGGAGCCTTTTCCATTACGTATTAAGAGTTGCATTTTCTTGCTATCTACATCTGAAACTTTTAGACAAGAGACTTCGCTAAGTCTTAATCCGGCACCATAAAGAGTCATTAAAATTGATTTATCTCTTAAATTATCACAGACATTAAAGAGGGCTTGAATTTCTTCTTGAGTGAGAATATTGGGGAATTTACGGTGTCTACGGTGACGAGGTATTCATTTGCAGTTTAAATTAATATTTAAAATTACTCCATATAAAAAACGAAGTCCACTATTATATGTATTAACACTTCCAGAGGAAAGCTTTTTTTGTGTTGTGAGAAAGTGTAGAAATTCTCTAATGTTTTCTTCACCTAGTTCGGTTGCGGGCTTATTAAAGTGGTTTTGATAGATTTTGCATTTGGAATAGTACTCATCTTGAGTATGTTTGCTTAAACCTCTGAGTTCTACATCAAACTTTAATTTTTCTAAAACTTGTTCTTTTGTCATAAATAAAACATCTCCTTTAAAGTTAGATCTTTTCCATTCTAAGGGAGTTGTATACAAGAAAGAAGCTGATATAATTATATTATAAGTTTCAATTATAGTTGCTAAATTAATTTTGGTTTACCACCGCGATAGCGGTTTAGTGCTATTCTTACAATAGGAAGTTAAATATTATAAATGAATTTATTTTATTAAATCAATACTAAATTTATCCCAAGAGTATAGATAGGTATATATAAATAGTTAGTACTTAATATAATATTAATAAAAGCTTTTGTAAAACATACCAATCACATTATAAGACAACAAGTATAATAAATTAAAAAAAGTGATGTTAAATCTCATTTACTAAACTAGTTATTTTTGACAATATTAAACTATCGTAAAAAAACACCACAATGATATTTGTATCTATCTAGTTTTTATTTAAAGAAGAATTAACAAAATGGACTTCACAAAACCCTTCGCTTTTACAGATGTTTGAGTCGTATGTAGACATACCTATAATAACATGTTCGGGAACAATTCTTTCAATATTACGGGTTGAATTTCTTTTTAGGCATACTGATAGTTGGGTTTTAAAAACAATCGCAATTATATCGTTGTTAGTGTCTTTAGCAATTCTAAGAAAGCTTATTCTATATTCTCTAATAGTGTTAGTTGCATCAAACACGACATCAAATCCATGTAACAAAGCGTCTTTAATTGCACTTTTAGCAATCCTAAACACTTGTTCATTAGTCTCATATGAAAATTCATATGTTCCTGTTAGCTCTTTCCTGATTTCATCACTTGACACAATTACAGTATTTATCTTCTTTAATTTATTATTTGCATAATAAGTTTTTCCTGAACCTGGTATACCAATTAAAATATATAATCTGTTTTTAGTCTTTATAGTACCAATATCAGAAGTCTCATTTTGTGTTACAAAATCATATGTTTTTTTAAAAGTACTAAATTCTATTATTTTCCCCATTATTATTCTCCTTCTAAAAAATATAATTATGTTTCTTAGTTCCTCCTCAAATAATTATGCTCAGAACGATTCCTTTACTCTATTTTTATTTATTATCTATACATATAAAGAAGAATTTATTTTTAATCTATTCCTTATAATGCAAATATATAGATTTTACTTATGGGTACCTAATTAAATTATATAGCAAAAACGCTTCATTGTCTTCCCATCACCTATTTACAGATTTTCATAATATCTAATATTCAACGAAACGCTCTGTGTCGGCATAATATAATTCAAAAAATATATTAGTTTTGCGTATTTTTTCAAATAAAACTATTTTCTGTATGGGATACACAAGTATTTGTGCTAAAGACTCATCAGGGCCCTATGATCTGGGCCTTAGAAAGAAACTAACGCAAATATGTAAAAAAGAAAACATAGATTATAAAATTGATGTTTATCCTCACTATGGTTCTGATGCTTCTGCAGCTTTAAAAGCTGGTTGGGATATAAAAACAGCTTTAATAGGTGCTGGAATTTTTGCTTCTCACGGTTATGAAAGAACTCATATGGACTCTATATTAAACACTCTAAATTTAATAATTAAATACTGTAAGCAAGAATAAAGTAATTTTAGAAAGCTAGGCAATTTATAGATTGTCTAGCTTTAAAATTTCTTTTATGTTTAGGATGCCTAGTAATATTGTTATATTTACCGGTAAATATTATTTTATTCTTTAAATCTGATTTAAATTCCTCATCAATAAGAATCTCTGCTGCGTCATCACACAATGATTTCTCAATACTGTTTTCATTTATTTCCAATTACCTCACCTCCTAAACTATGTTCATAACTCTTCTTAATCTTTTTTATAGCCCGCGAAATGGTAGACTTAACAGTACTTTCTGTTATATCTACAGCTTCTGCAATTTCTCTAAATTTTAGACCACCATAAAACCTCAAATAAAGCATTCTTTTTGTATCTTCTGGTAACGTGTCAATTATTTTTTTTATGCCATCAAATTCGTCTCTAATGACTATATTTTCATATCCGAAATCCTCGTCACCTCTGTCTAAAAAGCTTTCTATAGGAATTATTTTACTGTTTTTTCTATAAAAATCTATAATAGCATTATGAGCTATTTTAAATATCCAATTCTTGCTTGTTTCTACATCAGTAATTTTATCTTTGTTTTCATATATTTTAGTAAACACAGTAGCAATTATATCCTCTGCATTCCATTTGTTTTTTACAGAAACAAAAATATATCTGTAAACACAATTGTAGTACATGTCATACAGTTGTTCGAACTTACTTGACATTAAACCGTACCCCCATCATAATTTGTTTTTTTATAAATACCACTGGTTTTAAAAAAAACAATTCACATAATATACGTGTTTCCTTGTATTTAGTTGCATGTTTTACCAGTTTTTTGTAAAATATGTATAAAGAATATGTGAACTAATTGCACATACTTATTAAGATTATACCATAATATAAATAATGATAACTTATATGGTAATACACTTATATACTTACATATTAACAATAAGTTCCAATAAAATATAAAGTTTTACTAGTTTTTATAAAAAAACTACCTAATAAATTTTATATTATTAGGTAGCTCTTTTCAAATTTGTTGTGATGGTTAATTAACTGCAAAATCTATGTTTACCAATTATTTTTATAAGTGTCCGTGACCATATCCACTTATTGGTACTTGTTGAAGGATTGAAATAGAATACAGCCCCTCCAGAAGGATCCCACCCGTTTAATGCATCTCTTGCTGCCCTCGTAGAGCTTTCTTCAATTTTTGCATTTATTTGTCCATCAACAATCGCTGTGAATGCCCCTGGTTGATAAATTACTGCTGCTATTGTAGATGGAAATCTTGCATCTGATGTTCTATTTAAAATAACAGCTCCGACAGCCACCTGACCCTCGTATGGTTCTCCTCTAGCCTCGCCATTTATAAGTCTTGCTAATAATTCTACATCTTTATTATTTGTTACATTTTTACTAGAAGGTGATCCAGTAGCTTTTGTGCTAGCAGGGAGACCTATGGCTACGAGTGTTGAATTACCGGCCATTCCATCTGCTTTTAATCCATTACTCTTTTGAAAAGCTTTAACAGAAAGATATGTATTGTAGCCATATATTCCATCAATACCTCCATTGTAATATCCCCATTTTTTTAATTTAGTTTGAATTTGTTTAACTTGTTCACCACGCGATCCATATTTATAAACCTGAGCTATAGCTTGCTTGCTATAAATATTAAAATAGACTTCACTTGAAAAATATGTTATTAAGATAATCATAATTACTGCGCAACATCTTTTAAATAAATGTTTTTTAAGCTTCAAACCTATTCCTCCTTCAATAACAATATGTAAATGTTATTAACAGTATTAGTTTGTGCTTAATCCCAAAAAAAATACACTATGCTAATATAAGCTATAGTGTATTTTTTCATGTATTTTTTATATAATTTTCTTAAGTTTTCTTTTCCATCTTGGCGACAATAGTTCTTCAATAATATCGTTCATAATTACTATTCCACATAACTTTTCATCAATATCCACTACAGGTAAAGATATCAAATCATATTTAAGTGCTATTTCAACAGCTTCCTCTATATCTTGACTATCTTTTATTTTAATAACTTTATCATCCATAATATCTTTAAGTTTC
>NZ_CALEVF010000143.1 GCF_937920395.1 uncultured Clostridium sp.
GCTAGGTAATTGGAGGAATTTCATGATTAATATAAAAAATTTACACAAAAGTTTTGGTGATAATGAGATATTAAAAGGCATTGACTTAAATATAAAAAAGGGTGAAACAACTATTGTAATAGGACCCTCAGGTTCAGGTAAAACCACCCTTCTTAGATGCCTTAATTTATTAGAAGTTCCGAACATTGGAACCATAAGTATTGGCGATAATGAATTGGTATTTGGTGGGGATAAAGAACCAACTGATAAAGAAATATTAGAACTCAGACGCAATACAGGAATGGTATTTCAAGGGTTTCATTTATTTCCTCACATGACTGTAATTGCAAACATTATGGAAGGACTCACTACTGTGCTAAAGCAGCCTAAAAAAGTTGCTCGCGATAAAGCACTCAATCTATTAGATAAAGTTGGGCTGTCAGATAAAGCTAGCAGTTACCCTCATGAGCTCTCCGGAGGGCAACAACAGAGAGTTGCCATAGCACGTGCTATGGCCATCGAGCCATTAGTATTGTTATTTGATGAACCAACTTCTGCACTAGATCCTGAACTTGCAGCTGAGGTACTTAAAGTTATGAAAGATCTATCACATGAAGGTATGACAATGGTTGTTGTTACCCATAACATGAGTTTTGCAAGAGATGTTGCAGACAATATAATATTTATTGATCAAGGAATTATCCTTGATCAGGGAACCCCGGAGGAATTGTTAAATAATCCAACTAACGCAAGAATAAAACAATTTTTAAGTTTAGATTTTAATTAATATAATTTACAGATAAATTATTTGAGGAGGAAAAATATGAAGAAAGATATAAAAATCGAATCATTATTAATACATGGTGGAATAGATGGGGATGCTCGTACTGGAGCGGTTAATGTACCAATATACCAAACATCTACATTTAAAAAAGGTAAATTTGATGCTGATAATGCTTACGAATATTCAAGGTCAGGAAATCCTACACGTGAAGCACTCGAAAAACTCATTACAGATCTTGAAGAAGGTTATGCAGGTTTCGCATTTGCTTCAGGTATGGCTGCTACAACTGCTACATTGTCCCTATTTAAAACAGGAGATAGAATTTTAATATCAAATAATATTTATGGTGGAACCTTTAGAGTTATAGACAAATATTTTAATAATTTTGGTATACATTATACTTTATTTGATTCATCTGATATAACTCAGTTAGAAAACAAAATTGATGATAGTGTAAAAGCTATTTTTATAGAAACACCAACAAATCCTTTAATGGGTATTACAGATATTGTTGCAGTTGCAAAAATTGCTAAAAAGAATAACTTACTCTTAATAGTAGATAATACATTTATGACTCCATATCTACAAAAACCAATTACCCTTGGTGCTGATATAGTTATTCATAGCGCTACAAAATATCTAAGTGGACACAGTGATTTAATTGCAGGCCTTGTTGTCGTAAATAATAAAGAACTTGCTGAAAGAATTGGATTCATACAAAACTCTACTGGTGGAATTTTATCACCATTTGATTCTTTCTTATTAATAAGGGGTATCAAAACTCTAGCACTAAGAATGGACAGACACAACTCAAATGCAAAAGTTGTATCTGAATTCTTAAGAGATAGAAAAGAAGTAGAAAAAGTATATTATCCAGGATTTGTTGACCATCCTGGACATAAAATACAAGAAAAACAAGCAAACGGATATGGTGGTATCATTTCCTTTGTTCTAAATAAAGATTATGATTATAAAAAGTTCTTAGAAAGTCTTCAATTAATAACTTTTGGAGAAAGCCTAGGAGGAGTAGAATCATTAATCTGCCATCCTGCAACTATGACACATGCTGCAATTCCATATGAAATTAGACAAGAAATTGGAATAACTGATCATTTAGTAAGATTATCTGTAGGTGTTGAAAATGTTTCAGATATAGTTGATGATTTAACAAGAGCATTAGAACTATAATTTTATAACAACGAAAAACACATTCCTGTATTTCCTAGGGACGTGTTTTTCGTTGTTGTATAAATTAATTTTATTTTTGTTTTAATATAACCAAAGCACGCTTAGCAAGTTCTGAAAAATAATTGGCAGCTGGCAAAAGTGCATCATCATCTACCTTAAATTTTGGATGATGAAGTGAATATGATACACCTGTACCAATATTTACAAAGGCACCCGGTATTTTCTCTTGGTAAACTGCAAAATCTTCACCAATTAATGTGTCCGGAAGTTTTTTAATAACATATCCTTGAATCTGTGCAACGTCTAATGCAACTGCTGTCCAATCTTCATTGTTATCTGTTGCTGGTGGACCGCTGTACCATTTAAGCTCAGCAGTTGCTCCAAATGAGTCCGCCATTCCTTTAACTATTTGTCTCATTTTATTTGGAACAAACTCACGTGTTTTCGCATTAACCGTCCGTACAGTCCCTTCAAGATAAGCCTTAGTCGGTATTACATTCCACGTGTTACCACCTTCAATATGAGTGACACTAATAAGTACTTGATCAAATGTGCTAACATTACGGCTAACAATTGTCTGGAGCGCTGTAATTATATGAGCCGCAACAATAATTGGATCAATTCCCTTTTCTGGTGATGACGCATGTGTACCTATACCTTCAATTTCAATTTCAAACCTATCAACGGCTGCAGTCATTGCTCCCACCTTTGTTCCAAAACTTCCCACTTCTAAATCTGGTGCACTATGGAGTCCAAAAATTGCAGCTACGTTAGATAATCCACCACTTTCTATGACCTTTTCCGCCCCGTGTCCTAACTCCTCCGCTGGCTGAAATATAATTCTTACAGTTCCCTCTAGTGTTGATTCTTGCTGCTTTAATAAATAAGCTGCGCCTAAAATAACAGATGCATGAAAATCATGACCACATGCATGCATTTTACCAATAACTTGTGATTTATATCCTAAATCTGTTTCCTCAAAAATAGGAAGTGCATCAATATCTCCACGAATAGCAATAATAGGTCCTTCCCTATCTCCAGTTATTTCTGCAACAAGTCCTGTTTCAAGCGGCAAATTAAGTACACGAATTTGAGCCTCGTTTAATAACTTACGTAAAGTTTTAGTTGTTTCAAACTCTTCATTGGATAACTCAGGATTTTTATGAAAGTTATGCCTTATATCTATAAGCTTTTTCTCTAAATCATTAACTATATTTGTTTTTATTTTATTTTCCATAATATTTACTCCTTAAGTTTATTTATATATTTATTATACCTACATCCTACTAATAGAAATTTCTTTTCTTTTAAAATAATATTATATGCATCATACTCTATAAAATAACCCCACCAAATGGATTTTACAACTATTTTATAGTTATGTCCATTTAGTGAGGTTTAATCACCATGTTTTATTTTGAACTTTTTAATTCTATTCATATGAATTATACTTATAACTATGCTGTTCTAATAGTTCTTCCTGCCGTACTATTTTTTATCATGCCTCCATCTAGAACTAATCTTCCGTTCACAAATACGTATTTTATCCCTTCAGGTTTTCTATCTGGAACGCCCACATCTGGAAAATCCGATTTATCTCTAATAGTATCTATATCAAAAATAACAACATCAGCGTCTGTTCCCTTTTTTATTCTGCCCTTTTGTTTAAGTCCCATAGTTTCTGCTGGAAGAAAAGTTGCCTTGCGAACCGCCTCTATTAAACTTATCTCCTTACGTTCTCTTACCATGCACCTAAAATATCTTGGGAAAGTACCTGAAATTTGAGGATGTCCTTCACCCTTTTTATAAGGCCCAATGTCTGACGATGGCATTGAGTAATTTTTATCCAAAGCCTTATATACACTTTCATTTGAATCCGTACAATATATAATACATTCACAAGGATTACTAGCTCTTAATTCTTTATATAGTTTATTGTTTAATCTCTCACCTTTATATTTTCCTGAAGCTACAAGCATTTTGTTTAAACATAATCCATGATTCACATTTTTCTCACAAAAAATTGCAGTTCCAATAGATGTAGCCCAATCGTTATATAATCCACTATCTATTTTTATATTTAATCCATCCTCTATTGCTTTATCTACTATTTTTAACGCTTTATCCATAACTACATTATATTGATAAACAAAATGAGATATTAAAACGGGGGCTCCTGTAACCCTTGAAATCTCAATAGCTTCTCTTAATGAATTTAAATCATGATCCGAAGATGTTCTTGTATGAATTGTGATAGGTCTGTTATAATTTGCAGCTATTATGCAAACAGCATATATTTCTTCAAGGGAGCTATGTGGAGCATATTCGAGTCCTAATGATAATCCACAAGCACCTTCACATAATGCTTTTTCTGTAAGATATTTCATTTTGCAAATTTGTTCTTTATTTGCTGCAGAATATACATCTGTAATTCCAACAGCCTTACGCAGACTCATTGAATGTCCTACAAGTTCAGCTTGATTTATAACAAACCCTTTTTTATCTTGCTTATCAAAAAATTCATTCATATTTATTGGACTTAACCCACAATTACCACCGATTGTAGTAGTAATACCTTGACGAAGTGACAGCTCTCCACAATAATCTTCTCCATCTACATGTCCATGTATATCGATGAAGCCCGGCGAAACTATTAAACCAGATGCATTTATACTTTTTATTCCGACTAGTTCTGTAGTTGTAATTTCTGCCAGCTTTCCATCTTTTATACCTAAACTTCCTTTGAAACTCGTTTTGAGGTCAGGATCAATTAAAGTACCATTATTAATAACAACATCAAACATTTATGAACACTCCCTTCAAAGATTATTTTTAAAATTCAATACTTATCTTACTGTATTTCCAATATGTTTAAATGTATTCCTAGTAAACATATATGTTTTAACTTTTACTAATATTACCACGATTTTTTCAAATTATCAATATTAAATAACTTCATTTAACATGTAAAATAACCCATTAAATGGACATAACTATTAAATAGTTATGTCCATTTAATGGGGATTATATATGTTTAAACCGATCCCATTTTTAACCTACCATTAGTTCTTTCGCTAATATACCAGGTTTGGTCATTAATTCTATATCTAATATATCATTAAGTTCATTTTCACTTAAAATCCCATCTTTTAATATTAATTCTCTTACAGACTTTCTAGTTTTTAACGCAGTTTTTGCAATTTCAGCAGCTTTTTTATAACCTATATGTGGACAAATTGCAGTAATAATACCAACACTATTCTCTACCAATTCTTTACATATTTCTCTATTTGCGGTTATCCCTGAAACGCAGTTAATTACAAAAGTATTTACTCCATTTGTTAATGTCTCTATGGATTGAAATAATTTATAGAATATAACTGGTTCAAAAGCATTCAATTCCAATTGTCCCGCTTCTGCAGCCATAGTTATTGTTATATCATTCCCTATAATATTGAATGCTATTTGACTTATTACTTCTGGTATTACAGGATTAACCTTTCCTGGCATCATAGAAGAACCATTTTGTTTTGAAGGAAGATTAATTTCACCGAACCCTGTCCTTGGTCCTGATGACATAAGTCTTAAATCATTTGCTATTTTGGATAAATTAACTGCGCATGCTTTAATAACACCAGACACCACTACAAAACCGTCTAAATTCTGCGTTGCATCTACTAAATCTACTGCTTGTTTTAATTCTATATTTGATATTTTAGAAATGTTTGGTACTATTTTATTAAAATATTGTATATCCGCATTCATACCAGTTCCGATTGCAGTACCACCCATATTTACAACTTTTAATTCTTCCTTAGCTTTTTCAAGTCTTAAGATATCTCTCTTTATCACTGAACTGTAAGCTTTAAATTCTTGTCCAAGCCTTATTGGAACTGCATCTTGCATCTGGGTTCTTCCCATTTTTATAACATCATCGAACTCTTTTGATTTTTCGTTAAAAGCATCATAAAGTTTAGAAAGCTGGGCTATTGCCTTTGGAATAAGTTTTAAGGCGGTCATTTTACCTGCTGTAGGAATAACATCATTTGTCGATTGTCCATAATTTATATGATCATTAGGATGAACTATACTATAATCACCCTTTTTCCCTCCCAGTATTTCTATAGCTCTATTTGCAATTACTTCATTGACATTCATATTCATACTTGTACCAGCTCCACCTTGAATAGGATCTACTATGAATTGATCTTGCAATTTACCAGCTATTATTTCATCACAGGCCTTTATAATAGATTCTTCAATCTTTTTATCTAAAAGTCCAACTTCATTATTTGTTATTGCTGCTGCTTTTTTTATTTCTGCTAAACTTTTTATAAATTCCGCAGACATTCCTAGTCCCGTTATTTTAAAATTCTCAGCAGCCCTTAAAGTCTGTACCCCATAATAAGCCTCCATCGGTACTTGTTTTGATCCAATTGAATCGCTTTCTAATCTAAAATCCATTTAAATAACCTTCCTCTCTATAATTCATTTACTAATCTCACTTTATATTTTAATTATTAATCTCACTTGGTATAATAGAATAATTATTCTTTATTGTAGAAAGAGATACTGTCGTCTTAGTTTTTTGAACTCCTGGTATGTTTTTTATCTTATTCAAAATTTTTTCTAAGCTTTCTGTACTCTCTGTAATTATTTTTAAAACATAATCATAATCACCAGCTAAATAGTGGCATTCTACAATTTCATTGTCTACTTGAATCGTATTAACAAATAAATCTGTGAATTTTGGTGATTCGAGTGATACAAACATTATTATCATAAGATCTTTATTGAACTTTTTAGCACTTAATATTATAGTGTATTTTTCAATAATCCCTGCATTATCAAGTTTTTTTAATCTATCGCCTACTGCAGGTACGGATAAATTAATTCGGGTACTTATTTCAGAAGCGGTAACTCTAGAATTTTGTTGCAAAAGTTTAAGTATTTTAATATCGATATTGTCCATACAAAATCACCTCTTAAATAATATTATTAGGTATATTATATCATATCAATTAATAAATTAAATATATTATGTATATTTACATAATTATTTAAGTTTATTTATAACATTCCATTATAATTTAAGTTGTTTACGTTTACTGAAATTAATTAACCTAAAAAAATAAGGTGCTTAACAGTATCTAATTTATTAAAATACAATACTATCAATTTAAATGTTCACATCTTTCTTTATAAATAATATTAATACTATTTTACATTGAACATATACTATATGTAACTTGCTTAAATATTTTAAATTTGATAAAATTCATTTATATCTAAAATCATTTACAGAATTTTATAATTTAAATTTTAGTATAAAGGTAATATAGACATTTTAAGGAGGGTTTTGTTATGAATAAAAAAATATATACAAAAAAAAGTATAGAACAGCTAAAAAAAGAACTAACCCAAACTCAGTTTGAAGTAACACAGGAAAATTCAACGGAAAGATCCTTTGACAATGAATTTTGGAATAACAAAGAAGAAGGAATATATGTAGATATAGGCAGCGGTGAACCATTATTTACATCTCTTGATAAATTTGATTCAGGTTGTGGATGGCCCAGTTTTACAAAACCTTTAGATAATGAGAATATTAAAGAAAAGAAAGATATTACACTTGGAATGATCAGAACAGAAGTAAGAAGTTATCATGGTGACAGCCATCTAGGTCATGTTTTCGATGATGGTCCTCGAGCTGACGGTGGATTAAGATATTGTATAAATAGTGCATCCTTAAGATTTATACCAGTTAACAAACTAAAAGATGAAGGATATGAAGATTATTTGAAACTGTTTAAGAAAGAGTGATTTCTCCCATACCGGCACACAAATAAAATTAGCCTAAAGCAAATGCTTTAGGCTAATTTTATTATGAGAAACTATAAACCATCTTTTAAATTAACATAGGTCTTATAATTAGGTGAATCTTCACTAATTAATTTATTAAGTTTCCACTCATACCCATTAGAATCATCATAAACTAGAAAATAAACTGCTACAATAGAAACTTTTCTATCCTTATTTTTATTATTTTTATCATCTTTATACGTAATACTACCATAAACATATTTTATGTTTTTTAAACCCTTTGTAGATAATATCTTATAAGTTTTAAATGTCTTTGCTTCTTCCTGTGTTATCTTATGGTTATTAGACCACCAGAAAAGTAGATTACTTCCTTCAATTTCACCATTAGTTATCGAAGGTATAATTAACGACTCAGGAATATTATTTATCGAAGCACTATCAACTGTTGTATCTGATCCGCTTAATAAAGCTATATTACTTAATGATATTGAGAAAGTATAATTAGTTGATAATATCGAGTTTATTTCACCTGCTACATTTTCTCTCTTAGCAATAAGATTTAGTGTTCCTTTTTTCGCATTAAACGTTTTTCCTGATATATTAATACTCTTAGTAAAGTCATCTTTTACAGTAAACCCTTTACTACCAAAAAAATCAGAATAGGATACCGTTTCCTCAAATCCTTGATTTCTTATAAGTTGAATAACCTTTTCATCTGAAAAAGCTGGCGATAGTGTCAACTTAAAATCATCTGAACTATTTGCTTCTATAGAATTAATACTCCAAGCTTCATTCTCAAAAACAAGACTACACTTTATTTTCCCAGTAGCCCTAAGAAGCCCACTGTCTATAGTCGTTTCAACTAATATTCTTTCTTTTTCATTTTGAAGATCTGGAGTCCTTAATGTTATCCCAAGATTTTTAACATTTTGTCCATTCAATGCTTCTTGCGTATTCCCTATAGTAATTTTTAATCTTTTTAATTCATCTAAAAATATCTTATCATTAATCCCTACCACCGGTTTCACCGAAGTAATATTAAGTATTACAGGTTTTCCATTGACTTTCCATTCGTTTTTACCTTCTTTAAGATATACTACAGATAACAAAACCTTTGCCTCAAGAGCATCATTATTTAGAGTTAACGCTAAATTAATTTCATCTTTGCTCTTCTGAGTATTCCGATTACTTATAATAAAGCTTTTCATGTTATCTTTATTGATTTTTATGACTGTACCCTTTGGTAGTGTTACAACTGTTCCTATCAGATTTTCTTTTATTGTTACATCGTCAATGGGACTAACGATAAAAAATGAATAGGCAAATACCAATACTACAATTACAGAAGTTATTGATATCATAGGTATAATTACTTTCCTATGTATAAATGTTTTCTTAACCCAATCAAAAAATTTATCTCTATTATACTTTCTTATGTCTTTATCTGATATTGCAGGCATCGCTGACGTATCTTGCACTTTATTCTCTTCATTTACATTATTATTAGGAATTATTTCATCTACCGCATCTGTTTTTTCTTCTATCTTTTCTCCACAATAAGGGCAAAATTTTAATCCATTAATATTAATAAATTCATTATTACAACTGTTGCAACGCATTTGTTCCCTCCAAACATTAATATAACTCTACAAAACAAACGCAATGTTATATTTAATATAATATAGCTTGTTTACATACTATATTATAACTTGTTTGCAACCTATATTCAAACATATTCTTAACATCTTTTATACTTAGACGAACAAAACTCACTCCCAAAAGAGAGTGAGTGATTAACCATAGTATCAACATTTTAGTACAAGTCTTACTCACCAAGATATGCACTTCTTATAGCATCATTAGTTAATAATTCTTTCGCACTACCTTCTAAAACTATTTTACCAGTTTCTAAAACATATGCTTTATGTGCAATAGATAGCGCCATATGAGCATTTTGTTCTACAAGCAAAACAGTAGTTCCTGACTTATTTATTTCTTGTATTATAGAAAATATATTTCTTACTACTAGTGGTGCAAGTCCCATAGATGGCTCATCTAATAACAATATTCTGGGTCTTACCATAAGAGCTCTCCCCATAGCAAGCATCTGCTGTTCTCCACCACTTAGTGTTCCAGCCATTTGTTTTATTCTTTCTTTAAGCCTTGGAAATTTGTCAAAAACCATCTCGTAATCTTTTGCTACATCGCTCTTATCTTTCCTAATATAAGCGCCTAATTCAAGATTTTCCATAACTGACATGTTTGCAAATATTCTTCTTCCCTCTGGCACATGAGCAATTCCTAGTCTTGAGAGTTTATAGGCGGCAGTGGTATGAATGGGTTTACCTTCAAATAAAACACTTCCTGACTTTATAGGAATAAGTCCTGAAATAGCTCTTAATATTGAAGTTTTTCCAGCTCCATTAGCACCTATAAGTGTAACTATTTCTCCTTCCTTTACATGTATACTAATATCATGTAATGCATGTATTGCACCATAATTTACATTTAACTTATCAATTTCAAGCATCAGTTACCTCCTCTCCAAGGTATGCTTCGATTACCTTAGGATTGTTCTTTATTTCATCTGGCGTCCCTTCTGCTATTACTTTACCGTAATCTACAACTATTATCCTCTCACAAACTCCCATAACTAACTTCATATCATGCTCAATTAGTAATATAGCTATCTTAAATTCATCCCTTACCCAATTTATGAGTCCCATCAATTCGTGGGTTTCCTTTGGATTCATGCCAGCTGCAGGTTCATCTAGTAATAATAATTTAGGCTTTGCAGCAAGAGCTCTTGCTATTTCAAGTCTTCGTTGCTCACCATATGGAAGATTGCATGCAAGCTCATTTCTCTTACCATCGAGTTTAAACACCTTAAGAATTTCAAGTGCTTTCTTTTCAATTTCAGCTTCCTCACGAGTGAATTTGGGGAGCCTTAATATTGCATGGAACAAATTATATTTAACATTATAATTAAATGATATTTTTACATTATCAAGAACTGTTAAATCTTTAAATAGTCTTATATTTTGAAAGGTTCTGGCAATTCTTTTTTTAGTGATATCATAAGGTTTTATACCTTGTATAAATTCACCATTAAATTCAATAGTTCCAGATGTTGGAGCATAAACCCCTGTTAACATATTAAAAATAGTTGTTTTTCCCGCTCCATTAGGTCCAATCAACCCTACAAGATCATGATCAGATAGATTAAGTGCAAAATCAGAAACAGCTGTTAGCCCGCCAAACTTAATTGTAAGATCATTTACCTTTAAAAGCTGCATCATCATCACTTCCTTTTGAAAATTTATCAAATATTTTCATAGATAATTCTTTTGTACCCATTAAACCTTGTGGCCTAAATCTCATAATAATGATAAGTGCAAGTGGATAAATAATCATTCTGTAATCATTCATAAATCTTAGGAATTCAGGAAGAATTGTAAGAATACCTGTTGAGAATACACTACCTGTTAAACTTCCCATTCCACCCATAACTACATAAGTAACTAAATCTACTGATTTTAAGAATCCAAATTGCTCTGGCTTAATGTACATTAGATAATGTGAAAACAATCCACCGGCAATGCCTGAAAGGAATGATCCTATAACAAACGCCATAATCTTATATTTTGTAGTGTTAATACCCATAGCTTCTGCAGCTATTTCATCCTCACGTACTGACATCATTGCTCTACCTTGTGATGAACGTGCTATATTGTAAATTATTAAAATTGTAAATATCATTATAAAAAATACCCAAGCAAAAGTAGTTTTAGGAGGTATTCCCGAAAGTCCACGTCCTCCTCCAAGTTGATCAATATTTGTAATAACAACTCTTATTATTTCTCCAAAGCCTAAAGTAGTTATAGCAAGATAATCACCCTTTAAACTTAAAGTTGGAAGACCAATAAGATATCCAATTAATCCAGCAACTACTCCGCCAATAAGAAGCGCTATAGGAAACGGCATATTTAATTGAATTGTAGCCATTGCTGCTGCATATGCCCCTATAGACATAAAACCTGCATGTCCTAGTGTTAACTGTCCCGTAATTCCTATAATAAGATTTAAACTTACTGCAAGAATAACATTAATACAAATTAATATAACTATTCTTCCATAATATCTATTTAATATTTCAGTATCCATTAAAAATGATAAAATGAAAAACAAAACAACTCCAATAACAAGTAATATAATAGTATTTCTAAATTCTTTTTTCATTTTCATCACCTACACTTTCTCTCTGGTTTTCTTACCAAGAAGTCCAGAAGGCTTAACAATTAAAATAATAATAAGGATTGAAAATGCAATAGCATCTGAGTAACTAGATGATATATATACTTTACTAAATGTTTCAACAAGTCCCATTATAAGTCCGCCCCATAGAGCCCCTGGGATTATGCCAATTCCACCGAGAACCGCTGCAACAAAGGCTTTTAAACCTGGCATTATACCCATATATGGATCTATACTTGAATATAAAATTCCAAATAATACCCCTGCTGCTCCTGCTAACGCTGAACCAATTGCAAATGTTATAGATATAACAGAATCCACATTAATCCCCATAAGCGCAGCTGCATCTTTATCAAATGAAGTTGCTCTCATTGCTTTTCCAGTTTTAGTTTTGAAAACTATAAATTGAAGTATTACTACAAGCAAAATCGACATTCCTATAATTATAAGTTGACGATTATCAATACTCAACCCTGCAAAACTAATAACATGTGCTGGCAAAAGTGTCTCTGGATATGTTTGTGGATCAGTAGTCATCTTAAGTCTTACTAAATTCTCAAGAAGTACTGACATTGCAATAGCTGTTATTAATATAGATAACTTTGGTGAATTTCTTAACGGTTTGTATGCTATTTTTTCAACAACCACACCCGTTAATGCCGCTCCACCCATTGCTATTAATAATGTAGGTATAAATGGTAAATGTAGATTAGTTGCAGCGAAAAATCCAAAAAAACCTCCGACCATAAAAACATCACCATGAGCAAAATTTATAAGTCCAATAATTCCATATACCATTGTGTATCCTATTGCGATTAATGCATACACGAAACCAAGTGATAATCCATTAATCATCTGTTGTAAAAATTCCATTTACCTTCCCCCATTTCTCTTTATTTATATTTATAAATGCAGACATACTCCAAATTATTAATGAAGTATGTCTGCAGACTTTATTTATTAAGGTACAAGTTTCTTTATGAAATTAAACTTACCAGCATCAACTTTTAAGATTACCGCTCCTTTAATTGCATCTCTATTTGCATCGAAAGATACTTTACCAGATACTACTTGTAGATTAGTCTTTTGTAATGCAGCTTTAATGCTTGGTCCATCTGTTTTTCCAGAAGTTTTTATAGCTTCTACCATTATTTTTGCAGCGTCATAATTTAAAACTGCCATTGCATCTGCTTCTAAGTTGTATTTTGCTTTATAATCCTTTTGGAATGCAACAACTAGTGGTGCTGTATCATTTGCTGAATAATGGTCAGATATATAACTATTATTAACTGCAGTTCCACCAACCTTAAATAATTCTGATGAATCCCAACCATCTCCACCTAGTAATGGTGCATTTATACTAATAGCTCTTGCTTGTTTTGCTATATTACCAACTGTTCCATAATAATCAGGAAGTAATATTACATCTGGTTTTGATGGTTTTATTTTTGTAAGTTGTGCTTTAAAATCTTTATCTCCGGTAGCATAAGTTTCTTTACCAACTATTTTCCCACCTGCAGCAATAAAGCCTTTTTCAAAGAACTCAGCCAATCCCTTAGAATAATCATTACCATTATCATAAAGAATAGCAGCAGTCTTTGCCTTTAGATCTCCTGATGCAAATTTTGCTAAAACACTACCTTGAAAAGGATCTATAAAACATGCTCTATAAACATATTCTCCACCCTTAGTTGTAACGTCTGGATTTGTTCCTGATCCAGTAATCATTGGCACCTTACTTTGAGTAGCTATCGGTCCAAGTGCTATAGCTGATCCGCTTGTTAATGGTCCCACTATTGCTACAACATTATCACTGCTAATAAGCTTTGTACCAACTGTTACAGCAGTATCTGGTTTACCTTCATCATCTTCAAATAAAAATTTAATCTTTCTTCCATTAATTCCACCAGCTTTGTTCACTTGATCTTCTAATAATTTTATACCATTTTGACCAGATTTTCCAAAAGATGAAACTGAACCTGTGAGCGGTAATACAACTCCAATTTTGATATCTCCTGTAGTAGATGCGCTTTTTGCACCACATCCTGCAAGTAGTCCCACAGCCATAGCCATAGTTAGTAATAATGACATTTTCTTTTTAAACATTTAATAGCCCCCTCGTATAATGTAGTTGTAAGCATTGATAATAATTCAGTCATACTAACCAC
>NZ_CALEVF010000144.1 GCF_937920395.1 uncultured Clostridium sp.
AAAATTTTAGATAGATATTTCACTAAAATCTTTTAGAGTTTCGCAATCAGCTATACTTATCTATCTATGATTTTTGTTTTTCCTATAAATGCCATTAATTGTTCAAAATTTGGATAACCTTCCATGTCTCCCTTTACAAGTACCGCCATGGCTCCAACTCCATTTGCATACTCACCACACTCTTTGAAATCTAATTTATTTAAAATTCCAGAAAGAAAACCTGCTGCAAATCCATCTCCTGCACCTACTGTATCTTGTGGATTTTCTTGCCTATATGACTTAACATACAATTTGTTTTCTTTATCAGCTACAAGGCAACCTTCTTCTCCAAGTTTAACAGCTACTACACTACACCCCATCTTCATAAAACTATCTGCAATCTCCTCAGGTTTTGTGAGCCCAAGAAGCATTTCACCTTCATCAACACCCGGAAAAATTATGTCAGATTGTTTTGCGATTTCAAGAAGTACTGGTATTGCCTCTTCCCTTGTCCATAATTTTAGTCTAATATTAGGATCAAATGAAACTAATACATTATTTGCTTTTGCAATTTCTATAGCCTTAAATACTGATTTTCTACAAGTTTCAGATAAAGCAGGTGTAATTCCTGTAATATGAAGTATTTTTGCAGATTTAATGTAATCTTCATCTAGCTCCTCTGGTTTCAAAGTGCTAGCTGCAGAACATTTTCTGTAATAATATACGTTTGGATTAGAATGCAAAAATCTTTCTTTGAATAATATACCAGTATTCTTCCCTGGTTCCAAAATTACTCTAGATACATCTACACCTTCTCCTCTAATTGTAGCTTGTATATATCTTCCAAATTCATCGTCTCCAAGTTTTGAAAACCAACCAACCTGATGTCCTAGTTTTGCAAGTGCTATTGCAACATTAGACTCAGCTCCTGCTATAGATTTATTGAAATTTTGAACATATCTTAATGGACCTGAGGAATCAGGTCCAAATAAAACCATAGATTCTCCAAAAGTAACTACATCCATACTTATCTTTGCACCCTTCCTGAAGCATCACCATTCATAAGCGTCTCTATTTCATCTTTAGATACAAGATTAAAATCTCCTTCTACAGTATGTTTAAGGCAAGAAGCTGCAACTGCATATTCAAGAGCATCTTGATTTGTTAAACCTGATGTTAAGCCATATATAAGACCAGCACCAAATGAATCTCCACCGCCAACTCTGTCTACAATATGCATTCTATATTTCTTTGAATTATAATATTCTTTTCCATTGTAAAGCATTGCAGACCAACCATTGTCTGATGCTGAAAAGCTTTCACGAAGTGTAATTGCAACATATTTTAAATTAAATCTATCTGTAAGTTTTTTTGCAACTTCTTTATATCCTTCTTCATTTATTGTTCCACCGGTTATATCTGCTCCCTCTGCACTAATTCCAAAGACTTTTTCTGCATCTTCTTCGTTTGCTATAACTAAATCACAGTACTTAACTATTTCTCCCATTACTTTCCCAGCTTTTTCACTGCTCCAAAGTTTCTTTCTAAAGTTTAAATCACAACTTACCATAACACCAGCTTCTTTTGCTGCCTTTACTGCGTCTAGTGTTATAGCTGCGCATTCATCTGATAATGCAGGTGTTATTCCTGTAAAATGGAACCACTCAGCACCATTAAAAATTTCTTTCCAATTAAAATCTTCTCTTTTTGCTTCTGCAATTGCTGAATGAGCTCTATCATAGATTACTTTAGAAGGTCTTTGTGATGCTCCTTTTTCGCAATAATAAATACCTACTCTATCTCCGCCTCGTACTATCATATTAGAATTTACACCATATTTTCTAAGTTCATTTACTGCTGCTTGACCTATTTCATGTTTAGGTAGTTTTGTTACAAAGTATGTATCCTTACCATAGTTTGCAAGTGACACAGCAACGTTTGCTTCTCCGCCACCATAAACAGCCCCAAATTCTTTTGCTTGTGCAAATCTTTCAAAACCAACTGGTGCAAGTCTAAGCATTATTTCACCGAATGTTATAAATTTCCCCACATTATTGCCTCCTATAAATTGATGACATACCCCAAGGTATGTCATTTAGTTAATGTTTCATTTAATTGATATTTAATTTGCTTGTTTTCGCTCTCTAAATAATTACTATCCTCTTGCTTTTTTAACTGCTTCAACAAATTTAACAGCAGTTTGCGTTACTAATTTATAATCTCCTGTTTTAGCACCACGAGTTAAGTCTCCACCAGTTCCTACTGCTACTGCTCCAGCTTTTATCCAATCTTTAACATTATCAAGTGATACTCCACCTGTTGGCATAAAGTTAGCTTGTGGTAATGGTCCTTTTAAAGAACTTATTATTTGTGGTCCAAAAACATTTCCTGGGAATACTTTTACTATTTCAACTCCAAGTTCTAGTGCTTCGATAGCTTCTTTAACTGTCATAACTCCTGGCATAACAGCAATTCTATATCTATTACATAATCTTATAGTATCTGGGTTTAAACTTGGACTTACTATGTATTTTGCTCCAGCTAAAATACATGCTCTTGCAGTTTCTGGGTCAAGAACAGTTCCCGCTCCAATAAGTACTTCTGCATTATCTTTATATATTTCAGTTAATTCTTTTATTACATCTATTGCTCCTGGTACTGTCATTGTAACTTCAATTGCATTTATTCCGCCTTTTGTAACAGCATCTACAATTTTTACTCCTTCTTCTTTAGAATTTGCTCTAATAACTGCTACTATTCCATATTCAGTTAATTTTTGTACTATTTGTATTCTTTTCATAGTTTGCACCTCTTATTTTATATTTTGAACATAATATCTCACTGTACTATAACATACCTCAAGTAATTTTTCTTATAAATTTTAATTTTCTTTAACTAAATCTATAATGTGCACTACATGAGTGGATTTATTTCGACCTCAAGTGTACTTAAAGCATATGCAAATTTATGTGCTATGTTACCTGGCCCAATAATTCCCCATATAATTTTTCCCATTGCTACACCACACTATAAATATATTTAATATCCTATATTTTAGAGTTACAATATTTTTTAAGCGTAAATCGAACAGCACCTTTTCCATTTATTAATTCAACAAAATAAGCTTCAATTTTTTCTCCAAGACCTACTTCATATAAATTAACACCAAAAATTGATTCATTAGATAAAATCAAAGGCAAGTACTCAT
>NZ_CALEVF010000145.1 GCF_937920395.1 uncultured Clostridium sp.
GTTATAGAACAAAATTTTGAAACTATGAATCGTATGGCAGCTAATAATGAACTTTATAGAAATATCGACTATGATGCAGTTCTTGATTTAGATGGAGATTTCGTACTTCGCCTTAATTATACATGCTTTTACGATAGATTTGTAAAGTACTGTAGAGAGCATAATGTGACTCATGAGGTATTGCCACTTAATAGTTTCAAAAAACAATTAAGTAATATGCAGTATTGTAAATGCTACAATAAGCCTGTGAATTTTTCAGTTAGACAAGAAAATTCAAAGAATAAAAAGACTTTTAGGTGCGCAGTTATTTATATTAAAAATCTTCGCGAGAAAAATGTTGATATTGATTTTATAGCTGATGATAACATGATAGATTAACCCCTCATTAATTAAAGATAACTAATGTTGAGTAACTTTTGTTAGAGCTAGTATATTTGTTGTGAAATCCTTTTTAACGCCTATATCAATCGATTTTCATATTCAAAACTGTTATTGTATAGGTATACAATGACAGTTTTGAAAAAAGTCATTGACTACAATACCTTTAGTAACACAAACAATTTAAATGCATAGAATATATTACAAACAAAGGAGTACATAACATTGATCTTAATGGAGTATTCTCATTATTGAACTATGTTATTAAATAACCTACTAAAGGAGTAGTGAACAATATGAATTGTGATAAGTCATATATTAACCAGTACCATAAACCGGTGTGTTTAACTAAGCCAACCCCAGAACCAAAAAAAGTTCTCCAGGTTCCTGTAATTAAAGGCTTTGGAGAAAAAGAAGAATTCGTAGTAAGTCAAATAACAATAGCACCACCAAATCCTCCTATTTTTCGTATTATTGGTATTGATAAAGAGGTTATAATTACAAATTTTGAATTGGTATCAGTTTGTGACCCTGAGGATGGTAAATCATCATGGAAAGCAAAAGTAATAATAGATGGCTTTATTGATAAAAATATACTCTACAAGACAATAACCGATTTTACAGGACAGGCTGTTGGTGGACCAGTATTCCAGTTTACAACAAGAATACCATTTGCAACATTTGTTGAAGTAAAATCGAAAGAGCCTATCTATAAAACTGATCAAGTTGAAATATTAAGTGCCTTTGTAGAAGGCGAGAAAGAAGAGTTATTGGATCCAAATGATGTTGCAATAGGTGCACCAGATTTTGCAGTCACTTATAATACACTTTTAGAAAAAATGATTATAAAAATCAAGCTTAAAATTACAAGGATTGGACATGTTTGTGTAAAATAACATCCTTAATATAAATGTAGCTAAGTTAAGACATTGCTGTAAAATGCAGTGTCTTATACTATTTTATATTCATAACATAAATTTATTCTAAAATACAAAAGGATGTACTGCTTCAAAAATACTATATGCAGAGAATGGCGAAAGTTGCGGGTGCATTATGGTACCAAAAGTACTATAATTAAAAGGTAATTATGGGTATTTATAGATATATAGTCTCATTAAGGCCCCAATAAGGTAATAATTAAATAAAAGGAGATATTCATTATGAAAAATATAATGCCAGTTATAATGGTGCAGCATTATAATAACGATAATATTGATAAAAATGAACATATAGAGAAACATGATTTAGAAAAGAAGTTAAATGAAAGAAATATACAACTTGAACTTGAGTTGCAATATACCAAGGAATGTCTCCAAGCATCAAATGAGGAGCATCTTGTTTACAATGAAGAATTACAGAATATAAACGAAGAATATCGAGCAACAAATGATGAATTACTAAAGCTTAACACCCAGTATCAATATAAGAATCAAGAATTAGTTGATCTATACGACGATATGACAAACTATTTCTACAGTACTGATATTGGAACTATTTTTCTTGATGAAAATCTTTGTATAAGAAAGTTTACACCAAGCATTACTAAAGAGCTAAATATTAAGGGCCAGGATATTGAACGTCCACTGAATGACATATCTAATAATCTGATCGATGATGACTTATATATTGGTGCAAGTGAAGTATTAGGTAGTCATAAGGCATATGAGAAGGAAATTCAAAGTAACAACGGAAGCTGGTATTTATTGAAATGTGCCCCCTACTGTACATCTAAGAATTCAATTAACGGAGTCGTCTTATCTCTTGTGGATATAACAAACAAGAAATTATTAGATGAAACAGTTTTATCAGAAACTTTAAAGTCGGAGTTTTTCAGTAATCTTTCTCATGAACTAAGAACACCCTTAAATGTAATTTTATCTGCCTTACAGCTTTTGGATACTTATACAAGTTGTAATGATATTAATGAGCTAAAAATAAGATTAAAAAAGTATTGTAACATAATGAAGCAAAATTGTTACAGACAATTAAGACTTGTTAATAATATAATTGATATTACAAAACTTGATGCAGGTTTTTTTGATTTGAATCTACAAAATTGTAATATCGTAAATATTGTTGAGAGTGTTACGCTGTCGGTAGCTCAATATATCAAATCTAAATCCATTGATGTGGTTTTTGATACTGATATAGAAGAGTGTATAATAGCTTGTGATTCAGAAAAGATTGAAAGAATTATACTAAATATACTTGCTAATGCAATAAAGTTCACAAAGCCAAATGGAGATATAACAGTAAATATGTATGATAAAGGGAAAAACATTATAATATCAATAAAAGATACAGGAATAGGTATTCCAAATGATAAGTTAAATATTATTTTTGACAGATTTAGACAGGTAGATAAGTCACTTACACGAGATCATGAGGGCAGCGGCATTGGATTGTCCCTAGTAAAATCTCTTGTGGAGTTACATAAAGGTACAATCTCTGTATTTAGTGAATACGGCAAAGGAACAGAGTTTATAATTGCATTACCAGTAATAGTAGTGTCTAAAGAGAACGTCATACTGGGGGAATTTGAAGCTGATCCACAAGAAAATATTGAAAAAATGCATATTGAGTTTTCGGATATATATTCCTTAAATAATTTTACGTAAACGGTGTATAATATTAAGTTTTTTGCGTTTAAAAATATCTAAAGCTTACAAATGGGAATCATAATTATATTTAAGGACAACAATCCCTAAATAATCTTTCATATTTGCTTTATTTAGTTCCAGTTTCTCATACTCTTTTGCTTTTAATCCTGAAAGCGAAATAAATTTATCAACCGTGTCAAAAACAAATAACCCGGTATCCCTAATGCCTTTGTCCTGTAATGCATAGCGATAACTATTCCGTCATTTGTCTTAATTAAATGCTTATTTTTTATTATTGAACCTAGTGCTCCTTCTTTCGCAAGTGCAATAAATGCAGCAACTGTATGGTGCCCTGCAATTTCGACTTCATTTTCCGGAGCGAAATATCTAATATTAAAATCTATTCCTTTTTCATCACTATCTATAACCATTAAAATCACATCTGCCTTATCTTCAACATCAAAGTTAGACGGTACTTCTCCCAAAGCTAAAATGTCTGTTTTTTCTTCCACAGACATGATCACATCCACATCACATTCTTTTAATGCTTTGATGCAGTTTTCATAAAAACTGTTGTTTTTATTTAATACGGTGCCTAATGATATGTAAACCGTTCTTCGTTCATGTCTTACCTCTTGAGTTTCCACATCAGTCACAGATGGTCCCACAAACGCATATTTGTCCGAAAATGTTTCAGCCATGGGCTGAAATTTCTTAGATGTATATACTATGGTATTGGTATCATTATCATTTTGAATGATAGAAACAAAATTCTTAACCTCATATCCGTTTGCTTTCAAAAGCTTCATCTTTTTATTTATGCGCGGCATACCAATTATAGTGCGTATAAATTCCCCAACGCCACGCTTCATCATTCTTGCTGTATGTAGATTAAAAGCGAATGTTGTCGTTGAGCATACACATTTAATATTTAATTTAGCGGCGAACAGCTTTCCCCAAAAGCATACAGAATCCGATACAATGCAATCTGGTTTAATTTCCTGCAACTCGCCACACACCTTTTCATCTGAATTAATTGTTGTATCAACCACCATTTCAATTAACGAAGCAAAATCTTTTCCTAGTTTAATTTTTATTCAAATAGGCAAGCATCCGTCTATACTCCGATAGATATATGGGTTACTGCATGATTAAAAATGATTCAACTCATGAATTATGTATTCATTTTTCCAACTTCTAATTATAGACATTATATAAAGTTAACATATTGTCTGCTTTAGCACACTATCTTTACATAATTCAGCAAACATTCATAATTCCCCTTTATACTTTGTATAAATAGGTAAAATTGTCCTTTATATCACTATAAAATTTATTTTTGATTTACAAAATTAATTAGTATTAATATAAGATCCAAAACATTAATCTACATTTTATAATTATCAAATAAATTGAATAAAAAAGGTATTATCTCCAATTACTTTTATTTTGAAAGAATTAAGATATAGTTATAAAACAAATGCCATGAAATTGAAAATTCATGACATTTGTCCTTTGATATTATATTGATTTTTAAACAACCATAATCGTCAAATAGTAATAATAATAGTATCCACCAGCAACACATACCTATATACCCCCTTTTAAAAGCTTATATTCATTTTAGTTATTCCTTAAGCTCGTCCCATTAATTTTCATTTGTTATTAGTACATATTATTATGCTTATTATAAAATTGTTACTACCGTATCTATAACGGGCGTAATACTTGGGGTAAGAAATTAATGAATAGTGGCTTGCTATCATCATTTAAGTATATTCTTAACGGCTCAACATCTGAATTCAAACATTTCACAGTATGTATTAACTGTTCTGGTTTGTTATTTTAATAATTTATATTAAACTACACATAATATACATTGAGGTGATTATAATTCATACTATATTAACAAGACATTTAATTTTATTAGTTATAATTATTGTCCTGCTTGTCCCTTGCATCATTTCTTTCATACGGTATAAAAGGTAAATATAAATGAACATAGATACTGCCCTTTATTCTAACTTTTCTCAAATGTAAAAAACAAACTATATCTTTTCATGTATTTTTTATACTAAATTGCAAATACTGTTATTGTATAAAACATTCTAAATACATATTTTAAAATAAAGGAGGTATAATTAAATGCAAACTAAAAACGCTAAACAACATGTTCAAGATGTAACAAATCATCTTCAAGAAGCTAAAAATTGTTTAACCAATGCACTAAGTTCAGTAGAAAAACCTGAAAATAAACAACAAATTCAAAATACGCTTAATTCCGTAGATGCTGCTTTACAAAATGCAAATTCTACAATTTCAAACTATCAGGAATAATTTTTCAGCAAAGGAGGGGTTTGCCTTATACCTCTCCTTTACTAATTTTAACTTATTAGATTTTCACGCTTTTCTACAAGTTCGTATTTTATAACAGTATCATGAAAGTTAGTCATATAGACAGAGTTTGTATTTACAGACTTTAACAGAATATAGTTTTTTAATGAAAATGCAATTAGATTAGGGTCGCCTCCTTACAGTGGAGATAATGGAATGGCTACATTTACCAGCAGATAAACGAAATTGTATATAGTAAAAAAGATGTTCTTCATGAACATCTTTTTTATAAATGTCATTATAAAATGAGCAAAAATGTCATACCTTTAGGTAAGCGATGGAACAAGCACCGTAATGTAAATTAACCTACGGTTTGATATACTT
>NZ_CALEVF010000146.1 GCF_937920395.1 uncultured Clostridium sp.
GTTACTACTCAGCCATTGCAAATAGCAAAAACCCTTTTATTGGCAAAAAGGGTTTTTGCTATTTAACGTCGAATATAAACATCAGAGAGATTAATAATATGATTTACAGGTGGTGAATATTTTGGACGAAATAAAAATTATTGAAAATTATAATGCTGGAGTATCAGAAATTGTTTCCTTAATTAAAGAAACAAATAGAGATTTAAAAAATCAAATCGGTAATCTCAATGTAGAAATAATTGACTTAACGAATCTAGTAAGTTCACTTAGGGAAGAGAACTTCGGATTGCTTGCACGAAATATTCAGTTAGAAACCATGCAAAACAAAAACAGTAATAACAGCAGCAAACCACCATCAACTGATAATAATAAAAAACCCTTAAACAGCCGTAAAAAGACCGGCAGGTCCTCGGGAGGGCAATCTGGTCATGAGGGTAGTACTCTTTTAAAAATCGAAAATCCTGATAATATTATAGATATAAAAAATGAAACTTGTAATTGCGGATGTAATTTGTCTGATATTGATGGCAAAATTAAAACTAGGCAGGTATTTGATTTACCGCAGGTATTTATAAATGTTACTGAGTATAGAACCCACGAAGTGTTGTGCCCAGACTGTAAACAAGTTCATAAAACCGAATTCCCTGTAACAATAAGTCAGCCTGTACAGTATGGTGACAATCTTCAAGCTTTAATGGTATATCTTTCAAACTATCAACTTGTGCCGCTTGCTAGAACAACCGAAATTATTAAAACCCTTACGGGTAAAAATATTAGCCAAGGTACTGTAGTAAATGCAAATAACCGTCTTTATAATAGTCTTGAAATGTTTGAAGATGCTATTAAGGATAAACTTAAAAATGCCGAAGTCCTTCATGTGGATGAATCAGGACTACGTCTAAAAGGTAAAATAAATTGGGTCCATGTCGCATCCACAAGTCGTATTACGCATTATGCTATACATAAAAAAAGAGGCGCAATTGCTACTAATGAGATAGGGATACTTCCAGATTTTGAAGGAACAATGGTTCATGATCATTGGAAACCGTATTATACATTCAAAAACTGTACTCATGCTGAATGTAATGCTCATAATATGAGAATTTTAAAAGGCATAAGTGAAAACTTTGGCCATATATGGGCTGTTGACATGGGAAACCTTTTAGTTGATATAAAAAGAGAAGTTGATTCTCTTAAATCTAGAGGAGTAACTTTTATGGCAGAGAGCAATATCAAAGCTTATGATGGAAAGTACAAAACTATCATAGCTCAAGGCAAAATAGAGGATGGAGAAAAAAGTTCTGGTATGCTATTAACGAAAACAGGGAAGCCTGTAAAAAGCGACGCCTTAAAACTTTTACGAAAGCTCGAGGAGTATGATGTGGAAACACTTTCGTTTATGTATGACTTCAATATCCCCTTCGATAATAATCTTGCGGAGCGAGATATCCGAATGGTAAAGCTCAGACAAAAGATTTCTGGCTGCTTTAGAAGTGATAATGGCGGTAGCCTATTCTGTAGAATAAGAAGCTATATTTCTACCTGCAACAAGAATGGGGAAGATATAATGGAATCACTGAAGAGTGCCATAAAAGGTGAACCATTCATACCTGAAAAACTATAGCTCTATTAAATTTATATTAGGGAACGCCTTCGGCTTCCTTTAATTTATAATGCCCTTTTTTAGAGATGAGGTGACTACGAATATGGTTTTATATTATCACAGGCATTTCATATTGGGAATGCCTGTGTAGTAAC
>NZ_CALEVF010000147.1 GCF_937920395.1 uncultured Clostridium sp.
CTGAATTACCATTTTCTTTTTTTTATCGTACCCCATTTGCATTTTACTCTGTTTTATTAAATTATCTTGAAGTTTCGGACTCACAAAATAATTTGTATCTTTATGATAAACCACTTCATTACTATCATTTAATATAAAAACATAATCTTTATCCCCTAAATTTAAATCATTTAAAAAGTTATCAACAATTTTATACCTAACATCTATTAATAGCACCCCTAAATTATTACCTTTTATATCTCTTATTTCCTGACTAATTGAAATAACCCAATTATCTTTATCCATTGAAAAATTTTGCATCCTAGCCTTTGTCAAAATGGGCATGTTATTACTATGAATAGCATTAACATACCATTGTTGCTTCATCATATCACTAGACATAGACATATTTAATTTTTTTTCATTAGATATAAGCCTTCCATCTTTACCTACAATAATAATAGATTTTATAGATGAATCACTCTCAATTGTATTATTTAATAAAAAATTTAAATTTCGCGCGGTTTCTACACTTTCTTTTCCTGTTAAATATTTTCTAGTTTCATTATTCTTAACCAAAATATTAGATATCACCTTTAGTTTATCCACATAAAGTTCCACATAACTTCCGCTTTTTTCTACCCCTATTTTTGTAGCATTTAGTTCTTTATTGAGTTCAATATTGAAAAAACTATTATATAAAATAAATCCCATGAGAAAAATAGCTATTAAACTTGCTATAAAATAAAAGCTTGTGATCTGAAATTTTATTTTATTATAAACCTTAGGTTTTTTCATAAATTTACCCTCTTACTTTCTCTTTATATTGATTTGGAGATAAACCGTATTCCTTTTTAAAAGCAGTACTGAAATAGTTGGGATCTTCAAACCCCACAGCCTCTGCTATTTCATAATTTTTCATATCTGTACTAAGTAATATTATTTTCGCCCTTTCCATCCTTTCATTAAATACAAATTCCTGAAAAGGAACACCCATTAGTTTTTTAAAAAGGTTACTAAAATATCCAAAGCTAAGACCCATTTTATCTGCTATTAAAGTTAAAGATAACTGAGGATTATAAATATTATCTTCAATCTCCTTTTGTATTTTCGTCTTGTATCCATTATCATCCTCTAAATTAGACTTATTCTTAAGTCCACTAACAATCGATTTTATCTCCTGCTTATATTTTTCTTCACTTATCTTACTAATTAATTTGGCAAGAACCTGACCTATATCTTTTTTAGATGCAGGTTTTAAGATATAATCATCTACACCCAGTTTTAAAGCCGTTTGAGCATACTCAAAATAATCATACCCAGTAACAATCCCTATTTTTACATCAGGTTTTATGGATTTACAAGCTGCAGCAAATTCCAAGCCATTTATTTTAGGCATATTAATATCTGCCAGAATTAAATCCGGTAATTCTTCCTTAAAAATTTCTAAAGCGACTTTCCCATCAGCAGCTTCTAGTACCTTATATATATTCAGTTCTTTAAAGTTAACAAAAGATAGAATCCCCTTTCTTATAATATACTCATCCTCAACTATTAATAACTTATACATGCTCTCTCCACATCCTACTATTTTAATTATTCATCTTAATTTTAATAATTATACTCTATTTAATTATCGTATGCTTTCGAAAAGATCTTAACTACAAATAAAAGGTTGACCTAAATCAACCCTTTAAAATTTATTCACTTAATTAAGTTTATAAGATCTCCATACCCTGCAGCTTCCATTTTGTCCATTGGTATAAATTTTATAGAAGCACTATTTATGCAATATCTCTTTCCACCTTTATCTTTAGGCCCGTCATCAAATACATGACCTAAATGTATATTTCCACTTCTACTCCTAACCTCTGTTCTTATCATATTATAACTTTTATCCTCTTTAAGTGTAATCACCTCAGGTGCTATAGGTTTAGTAAAACTAGGCCATCCACATCCTGAATCATACTTATCAATCGACGAGAATAGTGGTTCACCTGTTACTACATCTACATATAAGCCGGCTGCAACGTTACTTGCATACTCATTGGTAAATGCTTTTTCAGTATTATTCTCAACTGCCACACTATATTGAACCGCTGTTAATTTCGCTTTTAACTCCTCATTACTAGGTCTAGGATATTTTTTAACATCTATAGTTACCTTATTATCACTAAGCTTTGAGAAATCTATATGACAATATCCATTTGGATTTTTTTCCAAGTAATCTTGATGATACTTTTCTGCTAAAAAGAAGTTCTTTAAAGGTAAATTCTCAGTACTAATCTTAGATGTATATTTCTCTTGCTGCTTTTTAATCACTTTATCAATTACTATCTTATCCTTCTCGTTCTTATAGTATATACCTGAACGGTATTGGTTACCCACATCATTTCCTTGTCTATTTTGAGAAGTTGGATCTATTACCTTAAAAAAATCAGTTAAAAGAGTCTCTAAACTAACCCTATCTGGATCATATAGTACATGTACTGTTTCAGCAAAATTTGTTTTTCCGGAGCTCACCTCTTCATAAGTTGGATTATCTTTATTACCATTAGCATAACCTGAAGTCACATCATATACACCATATATTCTAGCCATATATGCTTCAACTCCCCAAAAACATCCGCCTGCAAGCCATACTTCTTTTAATTTTGATTTATCGTACTTTATATTAGTATTTGGATTTGTAGGTATTTTTGATGTTTTAGTTGCTATATTAGATCCATTATTGCCTTTAGTTTTTACTTTTGATAACACAGGTAGTAAAAACACAACCACTACTATAAAAACTATCCCAACAATTATTCCTAAAAATTTAGTTTTCATAAAATTACCACCTTCCTATATCTAGTGTATAACACGCTACGCTGATTTATTTTACATTCTTAAATTCGGCCTTAATCTGTTCATTGCTATTATGACCTACTAATGTTTTAACCAGTGTTCCATCGCTCCCTATAACTACTGAAGTTGGATACCCTCGAATTTCATACTTATTAGCTATGGTTCCATCCTCATCTAAAAGTACAGTTATATTCTTATAATCTAAACCACTAAACCATTTTTTAAAATCCTCTGAATTTTTCTCTCCCCTGAAACCTGGAGATACTATAGTAATAACTACAAAATCTTTATCAGCTACGGACAATGTATTAATTTCATCTAAGCCTGAGAGGCATATAGGACACCAAGATGCCCAATACTTTATATATACTTTTTTGCCAGCATAATCAGCTAACTTATGATTTACACCTTTAAGATCTTTTAATTCAAAATCAGCTGCTCTTAAGCCTTGATTCGTTACTTTTGCTTCACTATTTGTTTTATTTTCAACATTAGCTTTATTACTTTTAGCACACCCAGCTAAACTTAAAGTTATTAAACTAGCTACCAATAATGTACCTATTATTTTTATATTTATCATTATATTTTTCCTCCTAGTTTATTCAAACAATTTTGTAATCAAATTCAAACTATTATTCATAAGCAATATACCCATTAAAATTATGATTATTCCACCGACAATTTTTATCTTTTCTAAATGTTTATTTAACTTTTTAACATGTCTAAGCAGCACATCTGAGAAAATTGCAATTACTAGAAAAGGAATCATTAAACCTAATGAGTAAATTATCATAAGCCATACTCCATATAATGCCTGCCCCCCTGTTGCTGAAATTCCAAGTACAGCTGCAAGTATAGGTCCTATACATGGAGTCCAGCCAAAACTAAATGAAAATCCTAAAAGGAATATTCCAAGTATTCCATTATCACTCTTTAAAATTAATCTTCTTTCTCTATCTAAACCTTTTAAATGAACTAATCCAGTTTGATGAATACCTAAAATAATAACTATGAGCCCACAAAATGTTATAAACAATTTACTATTGATTAAAGTTCCAAGAGAGCCTGCACCAAATCCTAATATTATAAAGCTTGTAGATATTCCACCAACGAATACTAATGTTTTTGCTATAACAATAATATTTATACTTAGCCTACCTAATTTTTTAATATATTTATCTTTATTCTTATTATTTTGATTTCCTGCAAAAATTGAAATATAAACTGGAAGTAAAGGTACTAAGCACGGTGAAAAGAAAGAAAAGATTCCAGCTACAAAAACCGTACTCATGAATATTTGATTAGTTAACATTCCACCACCACCTTTATTTTCGTTATGTTTATAATACTATTATAATAATATATAAAGTTTTAATACATAGAATATGATAATGTAATCATTTAATTATTCTATATTATTAAGATGTGTTCCTGAATGGCTAAATAAATCAAATTCATTATTATAAAAAATTAGAAAAAAATTGATTTTCATATAAAAAACATATAGAATGATACTGTATTCAAAATGCAAAGTGCAGAGTAGGAAATTGTGCGTTAAGTGCCAGATGGACGGGAAGTTGCCACTGGACGAAAAATCAGAAATGATTTGCGGTATAATTTTTGCATTCCGCTGTCACAATAAAGAGCACCATTCTCTTTATGTGGCTATTTGTCATATATAAAAAAGGAAGAGGTGCTTTATTTGAAAAACACACGGATTTTTATTTTTATGGGATTGCTAATTTCAATACAAATTGTTTTAACACGATTTTTTTCTATACAGACCCCAATTGTTAGAATAGGTTTTGGTTTCATACCACTAGTTATAGCTTCAGTTATGTTTGGTCCAGTTTTAGGAGGTATAACCGCAGCATTTTCAGACATACTTGGGATGATGTTATTCCCAAGCGGAGTTTATTTCCCAGGATTTACTCTTAGTGCATTATTGTCTGGCATAATTTATGGAATATTACTTTATAAAAAGCCAAAAACTATGTTTAGAATAATTATAGCTGTATCTATTATCATAATATTTGTTGATTTAGGATTAAACACTTATTGGCTTTCTATTATTACAGGTAAGGGAGTTGTGGCTCTTTTCATTCCACGTTTAATAAAAAGTATAATTATGTTGCCTATACAGAGTTTATTAATTTATAGTTTCCTTAAGTTCCTACCACAAAATGAATTACCATGTTCTACTTAGTTTAAAATTAAATATTCTTATATATTAAATCTGTAATATTCTATAAATAGCTTTTTCATCTGCCTCTATAAATATATCGTCATTTGGAAGTTTTAATGCTAGCTCAATGCCTTTAGTTTCAAAATCTTTTAAGAAAGATAATACACATTGTCTAATTATTTCTGCAACATTTAACCTTTTAGGGTTTAGTGTAATATCCTCTGAATCAAACTTTGCTAAGCTAAAAAATTCTTCAATTAAACCTCTTAAGACTTCTCCTTTTATATTGATCACTTCTAAATACTCCAAACGTTCCTTGTGACGTAAGCTGTCATCATTTTTAAGCATTTCAATATATCCAAGCATTGAAGTAAGAGGTGTTCTAAAGTCATGAGATATATTAGAAATCATTTTCTTCCTATCCTCTTCATATTGCTTATTCTGTGATACTATTTTCTGAAATTCATCAAGGAGCCTATTCAAATTAATGATTAAATTCTTAACTATCTTATTATTATCATGAATCCTAATTCTTTCATTAAAATTACCTTTGATGACCTTCTCTATATTACTAGAAATACTATGTATTTTTATATTTTGAAATACTATTATTAAAATTAGTATTATAATTATTGCTATCATATATATCATTTCAACTTACCTAACCTATACCCTATTCCCCAAACAGTCTCTATATATTTAGGTTCATTAGGATTGTCCTCTATTTTGTTTCTAACCCTTCTTATATGAACCATCACAGTATTATCATCACCCATATATTCTTCTCCCCAGGCAGCAGCAAATATTTGAGCTTTCGTGAATACTCTATTTTGATTTTCAAAAAGTAGCTTTATTATCTCATATTCTTTTGGCCTAAGATTAATAGTTTCTCCTCTTTTAGTAACTGTATAGTTATCTAAATCAAATTTTATTTCTCCATACTCTATTACCTTATCTACCGTATCTTTACTAGGATTATAGTACATATATCTTCTAAGTTGAGCCTTTACTCTAGCAATAAGCTCAGCTATTGAAAATGGTTTTACTAAGTAATCATCTGCACCTAACCCTAATCCTATGATTCTATCACTTTCCTGCGCTTTTGCAGATACCATTAATATAGGAACCATGCTTTTCATACGTATTCTTCTCATAACCTCTATTCCATCAATATTCGGGAGCATAATATCGAGTATAATTAGCTTAAATTCATCACTTTCCCAAGCATCTAGAGCTTCTTGTCCATCAAAAACATTGAAAACATCATAGCCATCCTTTATTAATGACTTCTTTATCATATTATTTATAGCTTCATCATCTTCTACTAATAATATTTTAACATCTTCCATGACCAACCACCTCATTAGATTTAATTAATTGCTGTAAAATCTGTTAATTTTCTTTTTTAGTCGTCTCCTTAAAAATAAATCTACTTAAAACAAAATAAACAATTAAAGATATTACAATCCATAACCCTAAGCTTATTAATAGCTTGATATCGAATCCATCAACAAATGGACTATAACCTGCCATTCCAAGAATTGAGTCAATAGGTTGTGTAATAAAACTAGTAAATAGATAGGTTAAAATTATTATTATTGTATTTCTTTTGTCATTGCTCAATTGAGTCATCTCCTTTTTCCTCTTTACTTCACAATACTATATTGTTCCGTCATAATATATAAATAATTATACCATAATTTACATAAATTATTTATGCTTATAATTCTTATAAAATCGGAGCATATCACACTTGATTTACATTAGATGATCAATACTTAATACCACGAGTAAACCCATATCTAATGATATGAGTTTACTCGTGTCAATATAAAAGAAGATCGTGATACATTTATAGTTTAGTCATTAATGGTTTTTAGTTAGTAATCTACCGCTATTTATTATTATTTTTGCTTTTGTTCCATACATCTATAACCTTTGAAACAATTAATTGAATAATAACAAAGATAATCATTAATATTGCAAAACGTAATACAGTAGCTAATGAAAATATGCCTCCTTTAAGTCCTAAATAATCATTCACAGCAACACCTATAATAAATGTAACGAACCAACTTATAAAAACAACCCAAGAATTATTTTTTTTAATCTGTCTCATATATTCCCCCCCATAAAAAAACCTTGTAATTAACTACTTTTACTTTGAATTATTTTTTTTATTATATTTTTTTTCAGATTTATACGAAAGATGCCATTGTATAAAATTCAAAATTAAAAGAAAAGCCCATAAACACACGACAGTATTAAATTTTCCATAATGTATCCAAGTGAATAGCAGAACTAGAATATTAATAATTGTTAGAGTCCACTTTGTCTTATTCATTTTCATTTTACTTTTCCTCCTTTAAAACAGAATTAATCTTGATTATAAGCTCTAAAATAGTTATTTGCATTTATTTATATAAATTCATCTAACACCTACAACACATATGTTTAAGATTAGAATGTTACGTACTAAAACTTATAAATTTATAAGCGATAAAAACGATTATCTTCATTATATGTAAATCCAAATTTTTTATAAAAATTATGAAGATCGCTTTTTGCTATTAGTCCAACAAATGATTCCTCTGAGCAATTCATTCTGATGTATCCCATTATTTTTTCCATAATTCTAATACCAATTTTATGTTTTTGAAATTTTGGTGATACAATTATATCGTGAACATAAAAAACTGTTGCTCCATCTCCTACAACTCTTCCGAATCCAATAAGAGTTCCTTCACATTCAACGCATAAACAATAACACGAATTGCTTATTCCTTTTCTGGTAGCGTCTATATCTAATGAACCCCAACCAACTTGTTTCCTTAATTCAATATATTGTTTTGTATCTGGTAATTTCTCACTGATTACAACATTCTCCATAACTCTTCCTCCAAGGTAATCCGTAATTTTTTACTGTTCCGTTATATTGAAAAAATATTATGAATTAATACTCTTCTTTTAAAATTGCCATAATAATCTTATCATGGAATTCTCCATTTTTGTAAAATACTTGTCTCAAACCCTTTCTTTAATTTGCTAATTTTCCATCTAAATTATTTGCGTCACACTAGTCTATAAATTCCTAATATCGCATAAATAATTATACCATAATTTACATAAATTATTTATAATTACAGTTCTTATAAAATTGGAGCATATCACTTTATTAGTCATTCTATTCTCCCCTTTTTATAAGTAAAAATAAATTAGGTAGCACTTTCATAGTAATAATACTAAACAAAATATTATGAGAAATTCATATATCTCTCTTTAGTATAAAGAAGTATAAAGATTAAACAAATTTATATTAAACTATGTTAAATATTTGAGATTTACAGTTATAATGTATATACTTAAATAAGTATACAATGGTAAAATATAATTAAATAAAAATTATATATATGTGAAAGGGGTAGTGTTATATATGAAAAAATATGTTATTTGTGCATAGCAAAGGCTATTGCATAATATATAATAGTTAGATTTATGAAATAGACTTTGCTCAATCCTAAAAAAAACTTTATATTTAGGAGGAGCATAATGAGCTATATTAAAGCAACTGATATATTACCACAAAAACTTTTAGAAGTAATTCAAACTTATTTAGATGGTGAATATTTATATATTCCCAGAAAAGAAAGTAATAAAAAGAATTGGGGAGAAAGTACAAAAATCAAAGAAGAACTTACACTTAGAAATGCAAATATTTATAAAGAATATAAAAGTGATGTTTGTATAAAAATTCTTGCTTTGAAATACTATTTATCAGAAAAGAGTATACAAAGAATTATTTTAGAAACGAGAAAGTAATGTTAGCGATTAAATATGCCATAACGCAATTTTGCGTTATGGCACATTTTCATTTCAGAACTATTCTTAAGGTTGTTGTTTCATTAGCAGTAATAGTATACTTTTATTATAGTATTTAGAGAGGTTGTGTAATTTATATGAAAGATGATAAAATCAAATTAGAAGAAATGAGTAGTTTTTTTAATAATCGTGCTGATGGATATGAAGAACATATGATGAATAATGTAGATGGAGCGGATAAATATTATATTGAAACTGCGAAATTAATACCAAAAATTAATGGGTTAAAACTACTTGATTTGGGGTGTGGAACTGGTTTAGAATTAGATGAAATTTTTAAGATAAATCCAACAGTTATGGTTACCGGAGTCGATTTAGCTAAAGATATGATGGAAAAAATAAAACAAAAACACAGTGATAAATTAAGCCAACTTAATCTTATTGTCGATAGTTATTTCAGTTATGATATGGGTGAGTTCGTATTTGATGTTGCTTTGTCTGTAGAAACACTTCATCATTTCACTCACAAAGAAAAGACTAAATTATATAAGAAAATTTTCAAAAGTTTAAAACCAAATGGTTTCTATATTGAAACTGATTATATAGCTCCAAACCAAGATTATGAAGATTTTCATTTTAATGAGAATAAGAGAATTCGTTCTGAGTTAGGAATAACTGATGGCTTTTATCACTATGATACGCCATGTACTGTGAAAAACCAAATTCAAATGCTTTATAACGTAGGTTTTAAATCAGTAAAAAAAATCTGGCAACATGAAAATACAGTTATTTTATTGGCAATAAAATAATATAAATAAGTGATAAAACCAAATAACCCTCAGCAAGGTTAAAATACCAACGAACAAACTATTTCTAAAATTAAGTCAATGTTTAAGATAGTAACACTGTTGCAATAGCAATACTAGTACATCCTTAACATATTAAACCCCATATCTAATAATGATATGGGGTTATTTGTATCAGCATAGTATGAAAATTATGTATCTATGTTAAGGTTATAAAATATTTTTCAGACTCTCTAAACTATAAATCATTTTTATTTTATCAACGGACACTGGTTCACGTTTCCTATTTAACCAAATACCTTTCAATCCTATCTCATTACATGAAACAATATCTGTATATAAGTCATCACCAATATAATAACATTCTTGTGGATGCTTATTAACTCGATTACATGCTATAGTAAATAATTTTATATTCGGTTTTGCAATACCAACTTCGCCTGCAGTAATAACATCAGTAAAATATTGTTTAATACCCATTTTTTCTAACTTTAGTAACTGTTGCACTAAATCGCCGTTACTTATAATCCCCAGTTTGTATTTTGATAATTGTCGTAAACAAGGTATTACATCGTCAAATGGCATCCAACTATTTTCATAATTAATTAAATATCTCTTAAACGTAGTCATAGCTTCTTCGTCAGATAATTTAATGTTTGAATAGTTGAATAATTCCTTTATTCTTTCAATACGGTGCTGAGCAAATGTTAATTCACCTTTCAAGTATTTGTCAAAATATTTATCAGATATTTGACACCAAAGGTTATAGAAGCTTTTTTCTTCAACTTTAAAATCATTTTTATATTCTATATAAAAAGCTTTAACCCCAAGAAATTCAGAGCGTTTATGGTCTAATAATGTTCCATCTATATCGAAAAAAATCATCCGTTACCTCCCTCATAATACTTAAAACTATTCTTAAAATAAGCTATCATAATACACAATATTCTATGATGTCGTCTTAATTAACAGTAATTATAGCATGTTTAATATGTATAATCTTGTTTTATTTGTAATAACACAGTAATATATTTAGGCTTACAATTTAAAGTCTAGTTCCTGTTTGAATTGGGAATATATTATCAACTTCTTCTATAGATTCTAAGTTAATTCTTAAATATATATCATCCTCTTTAGCAGCTCTTGCTTTAATCTCAGCACAATCTTTTCTCTTATATTCTAAGCATTCTTTTATCTTTCCATAATATCTTAATCCACCCTCAAATTCCTAATATTAAGCACAGTATCCGGTCTTTGATTAGTTGCCCGCGACGAATATGACTTGTTATACCATAACTCTAACCTATTCTTTTTATTAGAATAAATCATCTTAGCCTGTGAGTCCTGGGATAACGTTAAATAGAACCCATTATCCTTATACTTTAATATTTCATATTCCTCTACCGTGTAACCTAAATCACTGAGAATATGATGTATTTTCATATAGCACCACATCTCATATAATAAATATAGTTTTTTAGGAGTCATTTGATAAAGTCCATCGCCTAAAGCAAGTCCCTTGCTTAGCATAATATACTTTTTATAAACTTCTCTATAACCTGGAGCCATTTGAAAAACTAAACTCATAGTCTTTTTACCTGTAAGATTGCTAACATTACTAAATCCATTTTTCAGATATTTATTTAATATAGATATCTTGTTTTTTAAAAACTTATGTAATTCCACTTTATCATCAGTATTGTCACCATTGTTGCAATATAATTTTTATCTTTTCCTTTAATAAATCCATTTTGATTTTCTACAAGCACTCCTGAATGTTTTCTAAGATAAGCAATTGTATTACGGGAAGGTACTCTTGATTTTTCTACTCTTCTTATAGATTCTATAGTTTCTACATTGTGCTTAGAATTTGCTATAATTCTTTTTATAGCTCCTTCTAAATCATCAAATATACATCTCAAAATACTAATAAATTCTGCATTGGTTTGATGATTAGTATCCACCTTCTTCTAGGGTATATATGCCTACCACTCATCATAATCAGGATATTGCTGTGGTCGTTCTCCTTTACTTTCAATTATTCTTGGATTACATTCTTCATTTTCTCCATTTTTCATCTCATAAACTTCTATATTAAACTTCCATACATCACCATAATCAAATATATATAAGAAATTCTGTTTTTCAATTAAGTCCAACTCTCCAATTTTCACTTCATCTGAACAAGGCCCTTCATCACCAATCGGACATTTAAATTCATATTTTGACCATGGTTTTCCATCCATAAAGAATGAATACATATGGTCATCATCAAATTCAAATGCCTGTTGAATTAAAATATGTAAATCATGTAAGGTCTCACGTGCAGATAATTGTATTTTTGACCAAGTTCCCTTACGTAAGGATACCTTAAATGTATATACCCCATCGTTAAACTTAATTTTCCTTCTAGGCAGTGTTCTTTCTAATTCTATATCTTGAAATATAGCCTTGAATGGAACAAAAAATTCTTCTTCAAACACTATATTCCACTCACCATATTCTTTTCTGTGGTTTATATTCCAATCTGTTAAGCTTCTTTTTTTATCTAATATTTTTATTATCTTTTCTCCAACTGGCGTTAGTATAACTTCCTTCACAAAGAAGCCCTTTGCTATCTTATATCTTAATTTGAATTCTACATCCTCAATAACATCCATAACTCCAAAATAGGAAAAATATAATAATAGGGTACTTATATCTCTTGTAAAATCATCTATGTAAATAGTTTTTTTTGCTTTTTCCCCATGAAATGCTTCCATTTTTATAACAGCTTTAGATACATTTAAATTACAAAAGGATTGAAACTCTAGTCTTTCAAAATCACAATCTACCCACAATATCTCTAATAAAAAAATATATTTTTCAAGTTCATTTAACTGTTTGAACAATACAACTCTTTCCGTAGGTTTTAGTACTAATTTGCTACCCTTTACTGTTAATTCCACAAATAATTTGCTTTCTACTACCAAACTGTAAAATAAATGAATCATATGATATGATAATTGATTACTTTTGGGTGTAACTCCCATTTGTTTAACGCTCATTATTTCATTCATTTCAAACAAAAATTTAGTCGATATATACTTAGTAGCTTTTCCTAGTGTTACATCTCTTTTGGATAAATACTCAACAAACTTATCAAAATCTGATAAGAAATTCTTTATCTTTTCGTTGCTTTTAAATTTCATCATGTTTTAATTCTCACACCTTCACCATGTATTCTCTTCCATATTCATTACAAAATACCATAGAAGTTAATTTACATTATTTTATCTTGTTCTATTGTTTTATCTTACTTTTTATTTTTGCTATTTCTTCCTCACTTAACTTAGAGTACTTCTTAATTTTCACAATACTTTCACCATCTAGCAACATTTCTTTTACCATTTCTTCTCTAGCATTGATATCACCTTTTTCTATGCCTTTTTCTATACCTCTTTGTTCTTTAGCTGAAACAACCCATAGATGACAACTATGAGGTACCTCCTTGCTATTTATCTACCTTCGCAAGCTATATTTTAACTGTCTATTTACAGAAACCAAATCAAAGTCCTTATACCTTTGTCCCTGAGCCCAGTTCCGCATGTTTTCATATTCAGCTTGATTAGGATCCACCATGATTTTTAGGAATTCCTTGTATCCAGACACGCCTCCAACATCTTCTGGTGGTGCATTACCCTCACCCATTAAGCAGATTGGATAGTTTTTGTTATACTCTGTGTTAATGTCCTGTATAGTAATTTCATGCTCCCAGTTATCACCAAAGTCATAACAATAAACTATTCGATACTTTTGATTAATATAATCTGAAAGATTAACCTGCAAATCTAAGAGTATTTGGCATTCATCCATCGATTCATAATCCTCTTCAGATTCACTAATAATATTTAAGACACAATTACCTGACTCATCAAAAATATTGAATTGGTACAGATGATAGTTTTTCCAATCAAAAGCGATTTGAATTATTTTATGAAGCTGATTAAATGTAATATCTGTAGGAGCGATAACCCTTCTCCATATGATTTCGGGATATAATTTAAGCTTAACCATTAACTCAACTGCCTCACATCTAAAAATTTCCTCATTAGCAAATATTTTTAGATCATTAGTTAAAAATTCATATGGATTTCTGTAATTAGATTCCTTGCTAATCTTTATCAAATCTTCATTCATTATTCTAGTTGCTAAAGTTTGAAAAAGTACACTTATATCTAAATCATCTTCAAATACCTTTATCCGCTCACAAGCTTTGTTGAGTCGTGCCACATATTTGGGACCTCTTGTCTTAGAATAAACTAACTCTCCCGCACTTTTTAAATACCTCTCTATTATTTCTTCCTTTATTTTTTCATCTCTTAAACAATTTTTAATTCCAAGAATGAGTAGCTCATTTAAATTTTTAAAGTTCTTTGCTTTCATACCATAAAGAACAAATCCAAATCGATTACTATCGTTTACCATTACAATTGTCTTTCTTCGATTCACAGTAATCAAATGTACGCTCCAACAGAATAAATTTTCCTCTCCTACTTCATTTTGAAGTACAAGTCCCATCTCATCTTGCAGTTTCTTTGTACAACATATTTGCATTTTATCCC